>CAXUMK010000001.1:0-97390 GCA_964251885.1 uncultured Segetibacter sp.
AAATTATGCTCCGCAAGAGGGCAGTTATAGAAACGGTTAACGACGAACTCAAAAAGGGTCTGTAAAATAAACTGTGTCAACCCTTGGCAGGCTTCATGGAGCCTGCCAAGGGTTGACACAGTTTATTTTACAGACCCCTTTCAGGGTCAGACTTTTATTTATATTATTCTTTACACACACAAGAGTTCTATCCCACAAAGGGTAAATATATCGGTCGCTATAATAATTTTCACCTATAGATCAAAATCTGACTAATATTGAAACTCGTCCCCCGTCTTTGCTATTAGAATTGGTATATCCTGCCCGCTTGATTTTTTGTTTTTTCGCATACTCTGTAAGAAAAGGTAAAAATCTCTTTTCGTTTTTAGATAAATTTGTTGGATAAGAATAATCGACTGTTTTAACCCCTTGAAGTTTTAGCTTTAGTAAACGAACGTAAGTAATTTTGAGGTTATGTGCTATACTTAATTCGATAACTGACAGCCCATGAGTTTTGGTGCCCCCGAGCGAATCAGGTAACTTTGTATAGATGCTGCTTCTTGGTATAACAAATTGTGTTACCTGTTTCTTATCAAAAAAAGTTATAGCTGAAGATAGTATTATAATATAAATGTATTTCATCGAACTAATGGGAAAAACTTTTTGATTACAGGATTAGTATCGTTTGGCTTAACAATAAACTTATTGTATACACCTTGACTATCACCATTGTTTGCTATACTTCCTAACTTAAAACTCCTTACTGCTTGATTATATAAAGATTGATTAAATGAATTTCCATACATTAACGCTGTCATAGCATTATCATATGCGGATCCAACTTTAGTGTTCATACTGCCAAAATTAGAAATCCCGTATCCTAAAGTTAACGAAACTGCCTTACCAAACAAATATGCTCCAACCTCTCTGTTAACAGTCGCCCCTTTCTCTCCATTTTCAAATTGAAATCCATGAAACAACTCATGTGCAGAACTCTCAAACTTTTGACCTTCTGTTATTTTGTTATTCATTAAAGCTGAAGCGTGAATTTCACCACCTTCATTTGCATTTTCCTGAAAAGCCAAAGTTCTATCATTTCCAACACCAGCTGAGGTATTTGTATAAACAAAGTTATTATCAGAGGTTGATGATTTCCCGACAACATCTTTACCAATATCTGTCGATGATATACCGTTTAATGTTTTAAAAACCGTTTTAACAAACGCATCCTTACCTTTATACTTACTTCCGTCTTCATTATATAATTTACCATCTTTATATTGCGCTCTTCGATCATCGCCATAACCGATCCAAATCTCTCTTCCATCAGGATCAGTAAATAGAATTGGACTATTATTTGAATATCCGTAAGGTGAATATCCATCATACTTCTCCGCCATCGGATCCACGCTTCCCCACCTTGCCACCACCGGGTCATAGAACCGCGCGCCGTAATCGTACTGGTTTAAGTTATATTCCCCTATTTTCCAGCTTTTCAGTTTGCACTTTTTAGGTGCTTTAAAGAACGTTTGTCAAGGTAAAGATAAGCGGTTTTTCCGTTGTTGCAAGGTGGGTAGTTAGCCTGGGCTTCTGGCATTTTCGCTCAACCAATCCACTTTAACATAACAGCTTATTATAGTACCGCCCCTGCTTTTCTGCCCGCTTGCCAAAGCCGTCCTATAATTCAATTATGTTAAGTAGCCAAAGGGGCAACACGTGGCCGGTTTTTTCCAGTGCTTACCCTTCGCTCGAAAGAACTTCCCTGCCGATATAGTATAGGATGGATCATCTGTTACAGCAAAGGTAGCCTCCGAAGGAAAAGCAGTAAAGGGACTTTCGCGGCATAAACGCTCGTGGCCATTGCCCGCAGAGGCCATTTATTCCACGTTCCCTTGACAGCTTCCCCTTCTCCCGCTTTTGGGTGCTTAACAGAAGACCACCCCGGAACCCTGATGATTTTAAGCGGATGAAAGCTGAAAAGGTTTGCCTGCTGCTGATGGAAAGGGCTTTGGTTTTGCGGGGGGGGGGAACGCGCGGCCCTTTGCATCAGCAGCAGGTTCCCAAGGGGTTTGGGGAATGGAAGATTCCCCATCATTATTGCGATTTTCGATAGGACAAATGTATTTAATAATACCTATTTTAGCAACTATATAATTTACAATAACGCAACATATTGACTAAAGTAGCTTTTATGGATATTTTTGAAAGAAAAGTAAACGTCATGAGCTTAGGCGATAACATCAAGAAGATCAGGGAGCAAAAAGGATTGCTGCAAAAGCAGCTGGCTGCCGAAGTGAACATACCTTATACCAGTTATAACAAGGTGGAGAACAATACCCGTGATATGGCCATTGATGAGCTGGAACGCTTTGCCGGGTATTTCGGAATGACCATTGACCAGGTGGTGCACTTTGATAACCAGCCCGTAGAGGTCACCATCCAGGACAAGCCCAATTTTGAGCAGGTCAACCTAATCAACCAACTGGACGAGGAAGACCGTACCGTGGTTTTTAAGATTATTGATACCATGCTCACCAAAAAGAAGTTTAAGGACTTCTTTCAAAAGAATGTTGCTGCGCTGTAAATAACAAAGCTTAGCGCATAGCCGGGCTTTGCAATTGTGGGAAACTTTTTTCAAAGTTACCTATAGTACACTTTTGTTACTTTTAATACCCTTTGTTGTATCAGGTACAAACAACAAAGCCTGGCACATTGGCCAGGCTCCACTGTTCTATTGGCTAAACATCCTTACTGTTAAAAAATCACAAATACTCAGCCCGATCTGCATGATGGGCACCAGATAAGGGGGAGTATTATATTATTGAATTGACATCAAGGATTGCCTCTATATTTTCATGATACCGAGATTCGGATATTGCTTCTTTTATTTCAATCGGTAATTGATTAAATTTAAGTGGATTGACAGGCTTGGCAACCAAGTGATAATGTGATTCCGAAAAATCGTTTAGCACTGTTTTATCAAATGAGAAAAGTCCCTTCTTAGCCATATCTACAAAATCAGCAAGATATTGGTCGTTAATAGGTGTCATAACTACTTTGTTAAGATCAGGGCTAATAATTATTTCAGATATTACAGGCAAGCTCCTAAAGAATGAAGCTAACATTTTATTCTTTTCAAGTGACTTAGCTACAGACTGGGGTAATTTACCACCTCCGGAAGCAACAAAGGCTATATTTTGATCAGCAATAAAAAACCAATCTATGTCTAAAGTTTGTTGCTCTATTTCGGTAATCATATTTTTAATTTTGTTTGTTGAATATAACCTTACAATTATCACACATTGGGATTACTTGTCCAGTCCGTGGTCTTATAGCTGGTGTTAGATTTATATCTCGCGGCATAGCTGTTGGATTCTTTAATAATAGTTCGTTTGCGGCATGGACCTCACAACAAGCGCCTACAGTTCCTGCTGATGTTTTTGCTCCAATTCCTCCTAATGATCTTGCCGCCTCTTCCATTTGAGGTGAAATAACTGTAGGTGGCGCACCACTTGTAGCAATAGCGGTCTGTCCATTTAGTTCAGCGCCACCAACAGTTGCGGGACTACTTCCTGCTGCTTTCAAGTCACTTGCTGTCGCCCTAACAGCGCCCTCAAGTTCACCCATCTTAGCAAAATCACCTGCCTTCCCGATATCACCGCCTCCTAATAACACGACCTCTGCAGCAACCGTACCGATTACCGTGCTCTTAGCTTTATTATCACCAGTAGCGAACTTCGCAGTATTGTGAGCAATGCCTTTTATTAGTGCATCCTTTATATTAGCTCCTTTGCTATCAATGGTTCTGTCAATTGCACGTCCAAGATTAGAGGGATTAACAAGCACTGCTGCTGCGTTATCTAACGCTTTATCAATATGATTTGCAAACGATTTAGCCGCAGCTTTTATATCTCCCCAATCCGGCCACATGCCGTCGGGATCAGTAAAGCGCATCGGATTATTGAACCCGTAAACATAAGGCGACCACCTTCTCCCTAACTCCGCCGCTGGATCCACGCTCCCACCTACCCACAACCGGGTCATAGAACCTGGCGCCGTAATCGTACTGGTTCGCCAGGTCGATCTGTACCTCTTTGCCGTTATAAAGGTAACGGTTATTACTCGAGGCGTCAAACAAAGGTTTACGCAACCCGAAAGAATAATATTCGTCCTCCTGCAAAACATAGGCCTGGCCGCTACCGGCCCGGTCGAAGCTCACCCTGGTGTTGCCCAGGTGGTCTTTCAGGTAGTATTGGTAGCTGTAGCTGCCCCCGCCTCTGGGCACTGCCCGGCCTTCCTCGGTAGAGATCAGTTCAATATTATTGTTGTGGTAAACAATGCCCCCTACATAGTCCCAGGAACCGTCCGAGCCCGTGTTGCGGAGTTTGTTGCCCGCAGCGTCATAAGTATAAGTGGCCAGGGTATTGTTGTTGCCGGGCTGCGTCAACCTTTGGGGCAGGTTCAGCAGGCTATACTCGATTCCCCTGCCCTGTCCGTCGCTCGTGGTGTTTCCATTCGGGTCATAGGCGTAGTTCCTCGGGCTGTAACCGGTCACCGTATTGAGCTGGTTACCAGTATAGCTGGTGTAATAAAGTGAGCCCATTCCCGCGCCGCCCCTATCTAACTGGGTGATGTTGCCCATCGCGTCATAACTGATGCCCTCGTTGAGCAGGTTGTTCGATGACTGTGCATAGGTCAGGCGGTTCAACCGGTCATAGCTGTAGCTGAACTGCTTAAAGCCCGAGTTGTTACCCTGGTAGTTCATCTGCGAGATGTTACCGTTCCACTGCTGCTGCACGCCGGCATCAGGGCTGTTGTAACGCAAGTCCAGGTTGAACAGGTTGCCACTGCTGTTGGCCGTATTTAGCCAGCCCCTTTCGTTGTAGGCGTAGCCGGTAGCTTGCAGGCCGCCGCCGAGGGTTTTAGTTTTAAGCTGCCCGACCTCGTTATATTGCAGGGCGGAGAGCTGCACCTCGCCGTCGCTGTTAATCTTCTGCCAGGCCTCTAATTTCCTGCCCATGTGGTCATAAACGTAGCGGTTGTCAATCGTAGTGGTGGCACCATATGCCACATGGCTCCTGGTAGAGCTGAGCAGTTGGTTGGTGAAGTCATAGGTGTTGCTTACTATATCCTGGCCGCCCAGATGGTTCTGGCTTTTGCTTTGCACTGGCCGGCCTTTATCGTCGTAATAGTCCATGGCGAGCAGCATTGTGCCGGTGCCCAGGATATTCACTTTGCTGCCGGTCAGCAACCCTTGAACGCTACTGCTCTGGCCTGCACCCGTATTCGGGGCAGCCGGGCCGAACGTTCCCGATCCCGGAAAAGTATAATCATCATAGTAATTGATAGTTAAAAAAGTGTAACCAGTACCAAGTGGTGTGCTCTGGTTATTGTACCCCGTAGAGGTTGCATCGTCACGGGTTTCCCATTTTTGCTCTGCAGTAGTATTGTAGTAATTCTCTAACCAGAGCCGGCCTCCGTTATCATAACCTGCTGAGGCCTGGCTGCTACCGTAATTCCACAGCCCTGTCATGACAGTCCTCCCTACGCCGTCATACTTGGTAAAAGTCCACTGCTGGGGGCTCTGGTTCCGCTGGTTGGGGTCCTGAATCATCACAACCTGGTCGAGCGTATTATAGACCATGAACTCCCAGCCCTTGCCCGGCAGCTTCTTCTCGATCAGCCGGTTCCTGCCGTCATAACGGTACTGGTAACAAAAGTTGTCTAAAACCGTCTGACCGGGAGCGCCGCCATCCGGCGAGGCCCCGGGCGGCAGCACGAAGCTCAGGTTCCCAAAGTCGTCGTACACGTAATAGGTCGAAAGCACCTGCCCGCCGCTGTTAAACGTGCGCTTAAGCACCACGTGCCCTTCCTTGTCCTTGTACTCGTGGGTTTGTCCCACAAGCCCGTCCGTTCCCTGCCAGTTCTCGTCTTTGCTCAGCGTAAGGTAAAGCTGACCGGCATCATAATTGCCAGGGCTGCCCAGCGTGCGCTCGTACCCGTGCCCTGCCGTGGTGACAGCATCCGCGCTAAACATCCTGACCGCATAATCGCCGCTGACCGCATTTGTACCGTATTCCATCCTAATCGTATGGTCAGAATTTATATCCTGGCCCGGCTGCCAGGGGTCACCCGGCGCGCCCTGTTCCAGTGGGCGGTTCAGTGGCGAAGGCTCGAACACCGTCTGTGCATAAGGGCTTTGGATCACCACTACCCCGCTAGCTTGCTGCGCGCCGCCCTGGCCGTTGCCGTTCGGATTGTAAAAACTGAACACGCCCGCGCCTGTATTAAGCGCATCCGGACGGTAACTGCCCAGCGTGCCGCCGGTTGTATAAGGCAGGTATTTGACGGCTTCCCTGCCGAAAGCGTCATAGGCCACCGGCTGCACGATGTCATTCATCCCACCGGGGCTCCCCTTGACCTGTACTGTCTGTAGCGGCCTGCCCAGCCCATCAAAGTATTGCACCGTCTGCATCACCTGGCAGGTGGAGTTGTTCGGGTCTGCGGGGTTGCTGACCCCTGCCACCCTGGGCGTATAGGTCACGGTATAATTCCTGTCCTGGCTGAGTGAGGCCGACAAAGGGTTGCAAGCAACGCTCGAAATATACAAGTGCAAAATGCTACCCGGGGTCGCTGTAAAGGAGAAGTTCGGCGAGAGCGTGATCCCCACCGGGTGATAGTACTCTCCTGCCAAAGGCGTGCCCGTCAAAGAGCCCGTTACCAAGGTCTGGGCGGTGGTAACTGCTGAAACAGCTGTTGCGAAAAATACAGCGCAGGCGAAACGGCAAAACTTGCCGGACAGCGATAAAAAAAGTCTTTGATCAAGCATAGGGTTAAAGCTTAGTAAAATAGGGAAATCCGTTTACTGGTTCTGGTAATGGTAGTCATTGCGCTTAATAATATTCCCGTCCTTGTCCTTCACGTTCATCAGCCTCTGGAAACTGTCATATTCGTAAATAGTGGTTTGACCCTTAGGATCCGTCATGCTCGTCATGCCAACTAACGGGGTGTAAGTGTACGTGGTTAACTGGGCACCAACTGGAAAAAAACGAATATTGTCTACCTGAAATGAACTGTCAATAATTATAGAATAATTTCCTGATGAGACGCTTATATTATCTAGTGTGACTAATTCCCAAACAGCTCCATTTTTCTTCCAATAGTTTAATACATATTTTCCAGAAGATAGCCCGGTGATATTTATAGAAAAGCCATTTGTTTTACTATAAATTCCTGTTAGACAATCGCCTTTAAAACTATTTCCATTTCCTGTTTCAAAATTTTCTATGAACACGTCCTTTGCCTGGCCATTCTTTATCTCAGCAATCGGGTAAAGCCCATTATATCCCCATAAATAATTCACAGGTACCCCACCCGACGGGCTGGTCGATAAAAGGTTGCCTTTTGTATCGTATGTATTTGTTAATCGTATTTCGGATACGAGGTTTTGCTTTTGGTATTCTACAGATTGCGGCAGGTATACCGTCGTGCCAAAATTATAATAGTTAGCTTTTGTCCTTTGTAGCGGTACACCGGCAAGAGTCTCTATCGCTTCAACAACAGGGCTGATAATATTATTGGCTCCCATTGATGCATATACGCCGGTTGGGTCATTGTTATTTGCGGCCATGTCCATTGGATAGTTATACCGGATTTGTTTTACTTTCCCTTCGCTGGTGGTCGTAACCCGCCGTGTTTGTTTAAAATGATTTATGTTGTCATAAAAAATATCAGTTATTTGTTGCGCAGTTATGTTCACTCCCGTGATATCGTAATCATTTTCGGTTATTTTAGTGGGATCAATCCGGTAACTTTCTATAGGATAGTAAAATTTACCATAAATGTCCATCACACCGGGATTATTTGGAATTCCTGAAGGAATCTTTTGATAGACAACTTTAATGGCCTGGCTCAGATTCCCACCGTACCGCGTAAAGTCAGTTGTTTTTTGCTTAACCAGACGGTATTGGCCGTTGTCATTAGCAAAATAGGATTCTTTTGTAGGTTCACTGTTCCTTAATGAAGACCTGTCCGTCGACATTATACCATTATTATAATATGAAGGGCTTGGATAAATACCATCCTGGTTGATCTCGTACTCAAAAACGCTTTTTCCCACGTTTTGCTGGATTGTGCCTGTATATTTTGTTACTGATGTATAGCCAACCGGGCTACCACCAAGTGTGGCCAAAGGAAAAATGGATGAACTGCTGAATACTCTGCGGACAGTGCCGCATGGCGAAATTGAACCAACAGCATAGTCCACAAACATCTGATCTACAAATTCAGGCATAACGGAATTCGGAAATGACACCAACGTGCCGACGCCATCTTCATTTGTTCCATATTTATAAGTTGTGGTGGTCAATAAAGTTCCGTTTGTATCGTAATCCTTGGTATCTTTGATCCTAAGCCCGCCCCCAATACGAATGTCAGGCGTTGATACATTATGATCATAGGATACGGTTATGGATGCATAAATGGAGTTGTTTCCTGAAGCTGCCGCGTATAGTTGATATGTATTTCCTGCAATTAAATCGGCAGTAGACATCGTAAACGCAGTGTTTTGGTTAGGGTTGCCACTATATTGATAAATAATCTGCCCGGTAGTTACGTTGGTGAATTTTACAAGTGGCGATGTATTTACAGGCGGTGTCAGGTTTGCATACTTGGGTATTTCAACCTGAATTGTCACATTGAAACTCCCGTCGGATACAAAGGTAGTCGTATTGACGGGTGTCATTCCTGGCGTAGCAGCAATTGATACCGTTTGATGTTGAATGGACTGTTGTCCATTTACCAAATAACTATTGGGTTCATAGGCAAATTCGGTAGTTCCGCCTGTAGGATAATAAATTTTTTTTAATATCCCTGCTTCCGTGAATTGTGGATCCGGATTTCTGTCGGCATTGCCGATTGTATATAAGATATTTTCGTAGGTTACTGTTCTATTTTGGATAAGATCAGAATTAGTAGTCTTTCCATTGTAAAATCCAAATATATCCTGCGCGAAATTATTAACCGGCGGAGGCGTGATAGCGCTATATTCAAAAGCATAATTTTTTATAATTTGTCCGTTCTTATCAAGTTCGGTAACACCATCAAGCTTCAGGCGATACTTTAGGTTTGTAAGGGTATTATTTATCTGATTATTGAGGCTTGAATAAAAATAGCTGGTATTAAGATTCAGAGTTTTTAACTTTGAATAGCTTTTCGCATTAAAATCATAGTTATAAACATTAATAGCATCAAGACGTTTCCCGGAAGCATCTGTACGGGCTGTATTAGACTCAAATTCTATTTTTCCCCCTTTGTAAATAATCGAACTAACCCTGACCGGCAAGTAGTGCCGCACATAAATTTGCGCACTGCTAGCCCTTAAAATCCCAGGAGTTATCTGGCAGCTTTCCGTCTTGTTTTGTATACCTTCTGACCCAACGGTTGTATTGTACGAATAGCTATTTTCATAAGATGTAGATGCTGAAGTTATATAATTAAATTTTATTGTATCAGATTTATCGGCTGATACCATTTCTGAAAGATACCAGCTTGACGGTGCTGTTATGCTTGTTGTTTGAGGGTAGGCATCAGCTGTTACATATTCTATATCCCCAAACTTATAGCAATTGCCTTCCTCATCAATTACCTGAAAATTATTGGCACTTGCGTTAAAAGTCACTTTTAACTTTTTTAAAGGCATCAATAACGGATTGTGATCTTCACCGAACACAAACTTGCCACTGTTTTTATTGAAATTATAAAAGAAATAATCGGGTTCGCTTTCTTTTACACCATGCATTATATCGTAGTTCAATTGTTCGTCAGTCTGTAAGTTTGTCCATAACTGCGAAAGACTTATATTTAAAAAACCGTAAAGGGACTCATCAGGCAAGCCATTGATGGTTCTCGTAATTACACCGCCGGCATTTAAAGACCAGTTCTGACCTACCCAGGTTGCCATCTCATCTACCTTCACCCCGGTTGCGTTGTAGGAGAGACTGATTGGCAAAGTAAATCGGGGTGTCACTATTTGATAAATCGGCACAGCAATATCAGGAACACCCGTGTTCATTGAGACCGGTGTTTGTCCGTATTTACCCAGCGCAGCTGCTTCTGGAGAAGGCGGTATGATTAAAGGCTTTTGCGTAGACGGGACCTGTGGTTGCGAATACAAATTCAAATAGCTCAGTATTAAAACAAATAAAACGGGGAGAATTTTTTTTTGCATAATTAATGAATATAATATAGTTAATATTTAAATTTGAATTCTTTCGATAATAGAGATTTCTCACCTAATCTCATTGAAAAAATAAATCGTTAGTGCGCCTTGAGACTGTCGTTTGAAGTAATAAAGCTGGTTTAATTCTCATATTGGCAAATGTTTTAAGGTTTAGAATGGTGCTGATTGATTATTTCATTATTGAAGTATTTAATTGCTGCTCCAACTTTTTTAAGCGTTCCTCTTGTTCCATAGATTTTTCGCTTTGTTTAGTAAATTGCCGATCCTTTTCAATCAGATATAGCGTCAGCTCCTCCACCTTCTTAAGCAGCAGCTTGTTCATCCCGCCTAGGTCAAGGCCGTTTTTGTCTATCTCTGCGGCCGAAGGGGTTTCAGGTAAATGCCCATTTTGGTCGATGTAGGATTTAACTTCTGTTAAAGAAGGCAGGTGATAAGCCGGTTTGAAAACGTAATCAGGCCAGCCTGCTAAATCCACGTTGACCTGTTTAGCGTGGATATTACCGTTAACGGCCAGGTGATAGTTGGGGTCGACCCTGCTTGTCCCAATCGAAACGTGGTTCAAGGGCACAACAACATCACTATAGTAAGTATTGGCATTGTCGTCCAGCTTATCATATACCGTCAAAGTACCGCCATTGTCTGTAAGGTCCGCATCGCTGATGTCGCCCGGGTTTGGCGAAAGGTTCACCGTCTTGGTTATTGTAAAAGTAGCAGCCCCAAGCCCGTTTGTTGCCTTGACCCAAATCTCAGAGTAGTCAATATGGTTGACAAGGGCAAATTGGGGCTGATTCCAAGCGGCATAGCCCATCGTCTGATGGTGTTGAATTGTATAATTGACAAAGTTGATGAAATCGAACTCTCCAGTAGCAATAGATGGATTATTGCCTGTGGGCTGCGAGTAGGTGTACTCAAAATGGGCGTGTTGCCCGCCGTAGACGGCAACCCTATACCACCTACCATCCCCCACAAGCGGGAAGGATTGGGACAGGGCAACTTTCAATAAAAACAAGGTGAAAAATGGGGTGAGTAGGGTTCTTTTCATAATCGGTTTTTATAAATGTATTAGGTACTACCGTTTACCTGAAGCTTTCCTTGCTTTCAAGTTTTGTTTTAGCAGGTTGATCTCGCCTTGCTGGGCTTGAAGCTGCTTTTGCAGCGAACCGTCTGTCTTTGCTTGCTTAATCAGGTACAGCGTCAGCTCTTCGACCTTTTTCACTAAAAGCCTGTTCATCTCACCCAAATTGAGGCCTTCTTTAGCTACCTCTGTTTCAGAAGGCATTTCTGGCAAGTGGTGATTTTGGTCAATATAGGTTTCGAGTTCCGGTAAAGCTGGCAAGCGATAAGCTTGCCTGAAGACGTAGTCCGGCCAGGCGTTGTACATCTTAACTGTAACGGAGGCTGCAATGGTGCTGCCGTTGACAGCCAATTTATAGCCCTTGGAATCTTGGGTTCCAATCGCTACGTCACCAGAAGGCGTAATCCGCATCCGTTCCGAATTGTCATAGGTATTAAAGGTCAAGAACCCGCCGTTCATACCGCCGCCCCTAAAAAAATTGACCGAGCTGTTTACTATCCCGTAAAAACTGTGTTCAATGGAGAAGCTTTTCCCCTCATAATTTTGAAACTGCGTTTCATATCCCCGCACACCTAAGAATGTACCAGCCCCTTGCGTATTTCCTTCCGGCATCCTACCGAAAACAGTTGCCAATGTCCCGTTGCTAACGTCTGCACCAACATCAAGTAATGCTGCAGGGGCACCAGTACCTATCCCCACTTTACCATTCGTTGCCATAATTACTTTAGACCAGGCTTGGGCCGGGTTATTACTGGTCTTGCGGAAGTATAGGTCCTGGTCATAAAAGGCCCCGGCAAATTGCATGGCATAGTTGTTGCCCGGGTTGCTGTGCCTTACGTCCAGCAAATGCCACCAGTTTGAAGCGCCCCCAGGGAAATTAACGGGGTTATAGGTTTGATAAAACCCCGAAATGGCACCTGCATTCCCCTGCAAGCCGGCATCGTCGCGGTTATCTGTCCTTGAACCAGATTCACCCCAGGTCGTTTGGGCATGGGATACTTTCAAAGCAGCTATGAAAGTAAAAATAATTAGGCCTGTCTTTTTCATGTATTGATATTGGATTGGCTAATGATACTTTACGGGTCTTATTTTTTTATTCAGGTCGTATATCTGTTTTTGCTGCTTTTGTAGTTGTTTGTTTTGCTCTATCAGGTAAAGCGTCAGCTCTTCCACTTTCTGCAGCAGCTTCATGTTCATTGTGCTTACATCGATACCGTTTGTTTCCATGCTTTTGGCTGACAGCATATCCGGTAAATGATGGTTTATGGCGATGTATTTATTGACAGTTAAAAGAGGCTTTAAAGGATAGTTTTTCTCAAAAACATAATCCGCCCCGGGAACGTTCAAGTCAACTTTTATTTCTTTGGCATGGATAGTGCCGTTGACCGCAAGCTTGGCATCAGGGTTTATTGTACCGATTCCAACATTACCACTATTTTTTACAATAAATGTGGATACAGCAGGAGTACCTGTCAGCAAATTTACGTCAGCAGATGTTGCTATTAGATTAAGTCCAATACCATATGCGCCATTCCAGATGGACGAATTGGAATTTACTGAAAAAGCTGCAATATTTGAACCATTCGTTTGTAATAGTATTTCCGCCCTGGTGGCATCATTTAGTGTCAATAGGCTTAAAGGATTCGTTGTTCCAATGCCCACGTTACCACTGGCTGGAAACGTATTGCTTTGTGCAGATAAAGAAACATTGATAAACAGGGCGGAAATAAGAAAGAAGTAAATTTTTATCATACGGGTAAAGGTTAGTTGTCCTGGTCAAGTCCCCAACACTTTCCCTGCCTGTACAGCAATTGGCTGTTACCCGGCCGCACTTCCCGTTCAAGTGCTTTTGTAATTTACTACAACAATAGTTTAACCCCCTTAAAACATGGCTCAACAGGCAATCTTAAATTTTTGCTAAAACCAGTACTTGTTTTACCTGGCAAAAATCAGTGCCAATGTTTCTGTCGAGATAAAATCCCAATCATTACATCAATAGAAAAAATACCAATTAAACCGGGCTTATATTGTTGCTTAAATACGGCTTAACTTTTATGGCTTAAATTACTTTTCACGTTTACGAAAAAGGCATTTTATGGGTTACGCAGAAATAGATATTCTTGATAAAAATATACCAGTATCTTAATCCTTGGTTTTTGCCAATTTTTTATTTGATTTTTCAAGCTTGTCAAGCCTTAAAGCCTGTGCTTTTATTTCTTTATCCTGTTCCGTTAACTGCTTGTCCTTTTCAATCAGGTAAAGCGTTAACTCTTCTACTTTTTTAACAAGTACTGTGTTCATTTCACCCAGGTTGATGCCTTCCTTTTCAACTTGGCCGGCAGAAGGTATTTCCGGCAAATGGTGGTTCCGGCTTATAAAAGCCCCTACTTCTTTTAATGGCCTTAAATGATAACCCTTCTTAAAAACATAATCTGCCCAGGGGTTGGTTACCGCAACCCTGACCTCCTTGCTCCATAGATTGCCGTTGTTATAAACGCTAGTAGAATTGAGCGTGCGTGCAGTAAAATCAGCATCACCCCGGTTGATGTTCCCGCTGTGATATAATTCGTTCCAACCGTTCCAGGTTTGGGTGTCGCCATTCTTAGTCCTAAATGATAAATGGCCTCCGCCATTCGGCCCATAATCTCCACTAAGCTGGGTATCATAATTGTTAGTAAAGCCACCAAAGCTTATTAACGAACCGTTCCACGGCGTACCGGAACTGGCATAAGCAAAAGTATAGCCATTGGCAAAACTGTTTGCTGTCCCTGCATTCATAATATTCGGTAATGAACGGCCTAAATAATTATCAGGGTTAAAGTTTGCGGTAGACCAAAGTTTTATCCACGGCTCCGACCATCCTGCTAAATTTCTTCGGAAATAGACTTGGTTTTCAAAGGTTGGTATCACCAATTGTGCCCCGAACCGGTTGTCCTGTGGCAATACCATTTGGACCCCTGCCCCATAAAATTGGTTATTAGGGCCGTTTGCCTGTCCATTGTTGTACCAACCCACAAACCCCGGAACAGCAGACCAGGAATTGAGGTCGTTCAATTGGTTTGTAGCCTGCCATTGCGCTATTGCTTGGGTAAAAAACAACAACGTTAGCATGGACGAGAGCAGTAACTGTTTTTTCATATCCTCTTGCTTTAATGCTATTACCTGTTTTTTACTCTTCGGGACAAAACCTTTAGCTTCCGGTTAAGGGAATTGATCTGCGCTTGTTGCTGTTTGTCGTTTTTGTCCTTTTCAATTAGATAAAGTGTTAGCTCCTCTACTTTCTGTAGCAGCTTCATGTTCATCCCGCTTACATCGATACCATTTTTCTCCATGCTTTTAGCCGAAGGCATATCTGGTAAATGATGGTTTACAGAGATGTATTTGTTGACAGTCGATAGCGGCCATAAAGGGTAGCTTTTTTCAAAAACATAATCTGCCCCAAGGACGTTCAGGTCAACTTTGATCTCTTTTGCATGGATCGTGCCGTTAACGGCAAGTTTGGCATCAGGGTTAGGTGTGCCAATGCCAACATTACCCGTGCTGTTGATTGCCAAAGCGTAGGGTGTAACCGATGAACTATTTGGGTTATAGACTTGAAAAGCCAGGTAATCGTTACCCTGTGTGCTGCTTCCGGTATGCTGCATCTGGTAAGCAAATTGCCCTGAGTCGAATATCTGCCCGTTTGCCACCCGCCTGTTAAACCCGAAAGAACCACTACCTAATGAAAGGCGTTCAGTCAAAGGGCCAAATAATGCTGCCCCTTTCGTATCAAACAGGTCATCCGGGCTACTTGTACCAATACCCACATTCCCTACAGTTGTTAAGCCACCATCTATATGCAACCTTGAAAAGTAATTATTAGGGCCACCGCCATAAGCGTTAGGGTTCCGTGCTGAATTATACCCCGAGCTTTCCAGGTAGAAAACATTGGAACCGTCCGCCGCCAAACGGAACTGCGGGCCACCTGTGCCATAACGGTGAAAGGCAAGCGTAGGGGAACTGTTGCTGACCATACCGTTGTTGTTCACAATTTCGATACTGTTGGTAGTCAGTGCTGAATTTGTCCAGGAATACCCGCCCATGTTTTCATTGCCGTAGCTGAACCAGGACTGACCGGTTGTAACTTGTGCTTTTATGGTTTGTAGCGTCAGTAGGCCAATAACTAAAAAGTATAAATTTTTCATATCATTTTACGGTTTCTAACTTTTTTACCCTTGCCTCTAAAATTTCATTGTCCTTCTTTAAATCAATCAGGTATAAGGTCAGTTCTTCTATTTTTTTTAACAGCAATTTGTTCATCTCGCCCAGGTTCTGTCCATCTGTAGCTACCTCTATTTTAGTTGGGATTTCCGGCAAATGGTGGTTTTTATCAATGAAAGATTTAACTTCTGCCAATGATTTTAACCGATAAGTTTGTTTAAAAACATAATCTGGCCAGTTGGATGTTTCTACTTTTACTTCTTTTGAACGGATACTACCATTTACAGATAATGCCTCTCTTGGTGTAGTTGTCCCGATACCCACAAACCCACTCTGAGTAAGTACCATGTTTGGGTTTAATCCGTTCTGCCGGGACAAAAACCCTAACGAGCTGGAATACCCTCTAACTGCAGAGAAAACTGCTCGTCACCAACAGCACCGACATTTACGCCTGATGCTGCCGAATTTTCGGCAAATACAATCGAATTTCTTGCTGAGGAGCCAAAACTCCAAGCATCATTGCTACCTTGAATTCTACCTGTTAATATTAAATTCGTCCGGCCAAAATCTCCCGAATTATTAGTAATCCTTAATCTTGTACTGGAATCATATACGTTTTGCGATTTTACTTCCAAATTTGCTTGTGGCATAGTTGTCCCAATACCAACTTTCCCTTTTAGATAAGCGTTCCCCGTCCCACCTTCAATAGCAAATAGTGGGTTCCAACCTGACGACCAGAAGGTAAACTGCCTGGATTCGTGCATGTGTATCCCATAGCCAGCCCTTCCAAAAACACTGCTTTGTGTAGAGCTATTTTTTAGAAGGCCTTCGTCCCAATTATTGCCGATGTCCCGGTACCAGAAAACTTTAGGCCATTCAGATTGGTCAAGGCCTGTAAAATCGCCAAGTACCTGCTGGCCGAAGGAATGAAGGCTTAGAAAAATAATGCCAATAGTAAATAAACATGCTTTCATATTTTACTTCTTTTTTGTTTTGCCTCTAATTGCTGTATCCTCTTTTCTTGTTGAATTAAATAAAGCGTCAGTTCTTCTACCTTTTTTAACAGTTTCATATTTATCTCGCTTACATCGATACCATTTTTCTCCATACTTTTTCCAGAAGGCATGTCCGGTAAATGATGGTTTAGGCTTATGTATTTATCAACAGTTGAAAGGGGCTTTAAAGGGTAGCTTTTTTCAAAAACATAATCTACCCCCGGTACATTTAGGTCAACTCGGACTTCTTCGGCATGGATAGTACCGTTAACGGCAAGCTTTACGTCAGGATTTATTGTACCGATTCCAACGTTGCCGTTATTAGGCCCGCGAGCGATAAACATAGCTGTACTATTAAAGTCATTAGTTCCATTATTTAGTTTAATTGAAAGTCCGTCATTGGTTTGCTCATAACCAATTCCAACATATGGAACATCATTATGAGTATTGTGAAATTCAATAAACCCATTATCAGTTCCTGTTCCCCGTATAGCCAGCTTTCTTACAGGATTTGACGTACCAATGCCAACATTACCACTTGATGGAAAGGAATTTTGTGCGAAAGAAAAAGTACTAAGAAACAAGCAGGAAATAGAAAGAAGGTAGATTTTTACCACAGTGAAAAGGTTTAGTTGTTATGGTTTGGCCCTCAACACTTCTCCTACCCCAGCAAACGTTTAGGTCACCGTAGCCGCACTTCCCGTTTAAGTACTTTTGAAATTTACTCTGGCAATAGTTCAACTCCCTTAAAACATGGTTCAACAGGTCCTTTTAAATTATACTCAAAAACCAATACTTCTTCTTGCCTACTAAAAATTAGAGCCCATTTATTCTACTTATAGAAAACTACAATCACTAATTCCTAAAGAAAAGAAGTACAATTGACCAGAGTCATACTATTGCATTTAATATGCCTTATACTTTTATAGGCTTACTACTTATAGGCTTAAACTACTTTTTACGTCTACGAAAAAGGCTTTTTATGGGTTACGCACAAATTGATATTTATTATTAAAGTACCTATTTATTATAAATTATATCTTACTTTTTCACGTATAATTTAGATTGCTTTATTAACGTGAGTTGGGATAAGAAGGAGATAATTTTCAGGTGGGATTTATTATATAGTACTTTTAATATCAATAAGTAAGCATAATTTGTTATACTTAAGTGTCGAATTTAAAGAACAACAGCATATGCTTACTCCTAATAAAATTATAGAAATTTTTGTTAATGTTGATGACTTCTGCAAAGAATTTGAAACAGAAATAACTAAACATCAGCTTGATGCGGGTAACTACAAGGTCAGGGATAGAAAGGCCTCACTCGCCGATAGCGAGATCATTACCATCCTGATCGCATTTCATAGTGGTCATTTTACTAATCTTAAACACTTTTATCTTGGCTATATCTCTCCCTATTATAAGGGCCTCTTTCCCAAACTGGTATCTTATAACCGCTTTGTAGAATTGCAGCAAAGGGTGGCCGTACCAATGATGTTTCTTAAGCAGAATTGCCTGGGGCGGTCTCGTGGTATCAACTTCATAGATTCTACACACATTAAAGTATGCCATAATAGGCGTATCCATAACCATAAGGTATTTTCTGCCGTAGCAGAAAGGGGGCAATGCTCAATAGGGTGGTTTTATGGGTTTAAGTTGCACCTGATCATTAATGACAGAGGGGAAATATTGTCTTTTTACCTTACAAAGGGCAATGTAGACGATAGAAACGTCAAACTGATGGCCTCGATGACCCAGAAGATATTTGGTAAATTATTTGGTGATAAGGGTTATATCTCCAAAGCATTGGCAGAGCTGCTATGGGGTAACCGCATACAAATGATTACCAAACCCCGCAAGAACATGAAAGACTTTAATATCTCACAGGCCGACAAGATCATGCTTAGAAAGAGGGCGATAATCGAGTGCATGAACGACGAACTCAAAAACATCTGCAAGTTACAACACACACGGCATCGACCGGTTGGTAACTTTCTGATCAACACTATGGGCGTACTTTGTGCTTACCACTTTTTCCCTAAAAAACCGTCTTCAAATATTGTCTTCAAAACAAATGAAAAGCAACTACTTTTAGCTGCTTAAATCGAACTCACGTTATTTAATAAAAATAGTGCTAAAATTATTTAATGTATGTTTTCAGCCAATCGTTTAACCGTAGTTTCCAGGTTTTTAAGCCTTAATGCCTGTGCTTCGATCTTTTGGTTTTGCTGGTTTAACTGCTTATCCTTTTCAATTAGGTAAAGCGTTAGCTCTTCGATCTTTTTAAGTTGCCTGGCGCTCGCCTCGCCCAAGTCAAGGCCTTCCTTTTCAATTTGCTCGGCAGACGGTATTTCCGGCAAGTGGTGGTTTTTATCAATGTAAGCTTTCACTTTTTTAAGCGGGGAAAGTGGATAGGCTGGTTTAAAAACGTAATCGGGTACTGGTATGCTTAAATCTACCTTGACTTCTTTTGTGTGGATAGTTCCATTAACGGCAAGCCTTGCATCAGGGTTGGTTGTCCCAATACCAACATTGCCCGTAGAAAGAATAGTCATTTGATTATCCCCGTCAGACGTCTCGGTTGTGCTTGTGTAAAAGCTGTAATTTCCACCGCTGTGTAGCGTTAGCGTATTAATTTTAATTCCTAAACCGCCTACCCAATTAGGTGTATCATATAATTTAATCTTATTTGCCCCTACCATTCCATGGGAATTATCGAATGCAAGGGTGGCCCCTTGTACCCCGTAGCCCGAATTCCCGTTATTTAAGAACGTATTTCCGTTTACTTCAAGTTTGGCAGAAGGGCTTATTGTCCCAACTCCAACATTGCCGTTGGTAATACTCATCACCATAATCGAACCTGTAGCAGGGTCGTAAGCATTTGGGTAGCCCTGGTTATAAAATCTAATGCCCCCATAAAAAGAATGTGCAGATAAGGTTAACCCAGTATGGTTATTGATCATGAAAGGGGCCCTACCTGGTTGAATGTTTGGCCTTGGGTCTTTGGTGTTGTCAGGCGCATCTCCCCAACCAAAGTAACCATAGGCACCGTCATTTTTATTTAGGTTGCCGATGCTCAAATTATTATAGCTTGCGTCTTGTGAAAAACAAGCATTGGCTACGATTAAGAACAATAGAAGGGTACACAGTTGCTTCATAGCTTAGTTTTAGTATTACGTTTTAAAGCTATTTCTAATTTTTGCAGCCTTTTTTCCATTACTTTCTCATTTTTGTCCTTCTCAATCAGGTAAAGGGTCAGTTCCTCTACTTTTTTAAGTAGTCTGACATTCATGTCACTCAGGTTTACCCCTTCCTTTTCAATTTGGTTAGATGAAGGTATATCTGGCAAATGGTGGTTTTGATCGATGTAAGATTTTACTTCGGCCAAAGATGGAAGGTGGTATTCCTTATTAAATATATAATCCGGCCAGTTGCCTTGAAGTTTAACGGTAACCCCTTCTGCAATAATCCCCCCGCCAACAGCTAACTTGTTGTTGCCGGTATTGCCTGTTGTAAGGCCGAGCATTAACCTACCATCGCCGGTAAGCCACATTAACTGTGTTTCTAAACCCATATTGTCGTGGTTATAGAATGCGAAGCCACCAACGGTTCCTCCTCCCTGGTTGCCAATGAAATCCGTTTCACCTGCACCCCTTGTCCTGTTCCAGCCAACAAGTACCTTGCCCGAATTTTCAAGAAAACTTAGTGGGATGTTTCCATTACGGTTGTCCAGGTTTGAATTGTTTCCTGCTAGGGAAACACTACCGGAAACGTCTAATGGGACCGTAGGGCTTGTTGTTCCGATGCCTACATTACCGTTTGACGGAAATGGATAAGTGTTTTGGCCAAAGGAGACTTTTACAATTAATAAAAGGGCGATAGTTAAGGATATTCTATTCATAAAAAAAATTTGATAAGTTTTCAATTCTTTTTTTTCAACTGGTCAACCTGGTGTTGCAATGAAATTATGAGAGAGTCCCTCTGTTTATCTTTCTCCTCCTTTTCTATCAAATAAAGGGTCAACTCTTCCACTTTCTTCAACAGCTTCATATTCATTTCGCTAAGCCTTAGCCCTTCTTTTTCTATCTGTGCAGCTGATGGTATTTCCGGCAGGTGATGGTTTTGATCGATATAAGCCTTGATAGAATTAAGGGTAGGAAGCTTATAGGCATAATTAAAAACATAATCAGGAACAGGTATATTTAAATCAACCTTGACTTCTTTTGAATGGACTGTTCCGTTGACAGTCAATTTCGCATCCGGATTGCTTGTACCGATTCCAACATTTCCTCGAAAGTAACTTGCTTCACCAACTGTTGCCGACAAGGCTACGTTCGGAGTCGTCGTGTTCCAAACAGATAAATAAAAAACATCGGCTGCGTTAGAGATTCGGGAGGCACTACCATTGGACCACCACATTATACTCGCATCATGCCTGGTTCCGGCATCACTACCAATAACAACATCTGCTGCATAGGGATCTGATGGGTTAATCAAATTGTTTCCTGTTGTAATTACTTTACTCTGTGCAAAAGAAAAGTAGCTGGCGAATAAGCCGGCAAAAAGAGAAAAATAGCGTTTTTTCATAAAAGCAAATACTAAGTTTAGAAGAGCAATTAAGCCCAACAGCATTGGTTAATTGACATGACCTCAATATGTTATACGATCAGAAATTTAAAAAGTATTAAAAAATTTACAATTGCACAGATTTGCATGAAAGCGTAATATAACCTTTAGTTAAAATCCCACCATGTGTAAAATCAATACATACTAAGAGCCTGTTTAAAATTTGTTCAATATGTTTTACATGCTTCTTTTATCGACCCAAAAATGGCCAGCACTTAGTTTTTGATTGGATTAAATTGATGGAAACAACAATTTTTATAGGGTAAAAGAAGCATTAAGGTTTTTTCTAAAATAAATTTAAACAGGCTCTAAGTTCTTTTCTATTTTAATTTTAAGTAAAAACTCCCTGTTTCAGTGCTTTCTACATACAACCAATCTTAGTTAAATTTAACTTTCAAAATTGGGGTTATGACTGTAACATTTGATATTGCTTGTGGTAAAACAAGTTAATACTCTGCCCTAGAAGCTATTGCTCATCTGGAAGAGCGGCAGGTACATTGATACCAGGATCACCCCCACGATTAGCCCCAAAAAAATAATGATGAGCGGTTCCATGGCACTGCTTAAAGTCGAGGTTTTATACTCGATCTCCTCTACATACTGCTCTGATATCCGACCAAAAAAGTGGTCTAACTGCCCGGTCTCCTCGCCTACTTTTACCAGTTGCACCATTTTGGAAGGGTAAACAGGAAAAGCCTGGAGGCTCTGGTGCAGGGACTTCCCGCCCATAATGTCCTTTTCGATAACAGCTAATGAGGATTCCAGCGGATAAAAGCTGATCATCTGCCGGATCAGGGCAATAGCACGGAGCAAAGGCAGGTGTGCATTGATCAACAAGCGCATGGAGTTACAAAAACGTGCCAGGTAAATCTTTTGCACCAGGTTTCCAACCACGGGAACCCGCAGGAGCAGCGAAGAGGCAAGCCTGCGATAACCAGGAGTTTTCCTGACTGAAAAGAGAAACGCGAAAAGCGCGGCCATAAGTAGCACAAAAGGCAGGAAGCTTTTGCCGAGTAGATCGGATGCGTCAATGATCTTCTCGGTGATCCAGGGCAGGTGGCCGCCGAAACGCTTGAATACATCGCCAAACATCGGCACCACGAACTTGAGCATGAAAAAGACGGCACCAAGCGAAGTCGACAATACGATACAAGGGTAGGTGAGCGCAGATACAATCTTTCGGTGCTGCTTGATCTTGCTCTGGTAGTATTTTGCCAGGTCATGTAGCACCTCGATCAGCTTTCCGGTCTCCTCACCTATTTCCAAACTAAACGTCTCGTAAAGCGAAAAACGGCCTGTTGCCTTGAGGGCATTGGAAAAAGTGGAACCGGAAAGGATTGCCTGCTGGATGCCCTCAAAGAGTTCCTTGTCTTTCTGCTTTTGCTGGTCTGCCATAATCAGTTCAAAACTGCTTTTAAGGTCTACACCTGCTTCCAGCAGTGAACTCAGCTCCAGGTAAAGCCCCTCCTTTTTTTTGTCCGCCAGTTCACTGCTGCCAAAACTAATGTCCCGGTTAAGCAGTTCCGAAAGGGAACTTTTTGTAACAGTGGGAGACACAGGTTTTACCTGCCTGGTTGTTGTTTTTGGTTCGTAACGGCTAAGGTCTATCGAAGGCATAGTTTTAGGGTTTAATAGCCATCAGGCTTTCTGCACTGTATTTTTTTTTGTAGTGAAAAGGGATTGTTATATTTTGTAAACTGATAGAAAAAGTGATCTCGTCGATAAGCGGCCTTATATCACTTTCAGTACCTGTCCCGGCCGCTTCGCTTGCCGCCTGTCCATTATCTTCCACGGACCCGCTTATAGCCTTTCCTTCAAAATAAACCTGAAAAGGGGACGGATCCACTTTAAACGTGTCTATTACACTGCTTATGCGTACCACTTGTTCCAGCCCGATCTGGTAATGAACCGTTAGTTCCCCATCCTGTATAATGATACCGCCCTGTTCCTGTTCCACGAAAGACGCCTTTTCAAAGTCCCGCCTTAACAGTTCGTCCAAACGTAAAACAATAGCCATCTGTTGGTTTTTTTCTGTAAAACCCAGCCATGACCTGGTAATTATACCGTAAGCAGAATAGGTCATGGCAACGACAATAGCGGCAACGAGCATCGATATGGTTACTTCCATAATGGTAAAAGCAGGAACTGTTGTTTTTTTCATGGGCTTACACTTTCTGTTACGGGCCTGATCTTTTTGACTGAGTCGAGCGGCACGCCTTCTTCATCAAAGGCAGTCAGGCTAACCTGCTGCAAACCGTTGTTTCCCTTATAGGCATCCACCTGTTGCTCTACTCTTAGTTCGCCCTGGTTAAAGTTTTGGCTACTTACCGAGCTCCCGCTGTCAGCACGAAGGGCAAATTCGGAAAGCACGGCCCTTGCTTTGAGCTTTCTGATTGAAAGGGACAGTTTGAGGACATTGGTATAAATTGTAAGGGCAGTCGTAAAAACAACAACGATCAATACCATTGATACCACAACTTCCAGCAAAGTGGAGGCCCTTAGCTTTACAGTTAAGCTGCTTACCTTCGGTTCGCTTCCAGCCATTGCAGTATTTTTTTGTTTTTTCCTGCTACCGGAAGCAGGCCCGACGTAATGTAATATTTTGAAAGGCCTTTTTCGTCCAAGCGCACATTGATCAAATAATTTTCGTACAGGGTATAAGCAGTTTGGTAAACAAATCGGTTGGCAAAGACGCTGCCGTTGACCTCAACGCCGTCTTTTAACCGCACAATCCCTTTGGCGTATATTTGTCCATAAATTTTGCTGTTTTTACCCAGTTCGATTATGGTCTGTGCCTGGCTTTTTTCTTTCTCCCAGCTTATCACTGCGCCCCTGACTATACTACCCTCGCCAATACTAACTTTGGGCTGGCTGCCTTTCGTACTGTTGGTACTGTTTGCCTTTTCTTTCCCGCCACCCTCCTTTACAGGACGAACCACAGCGAGCGCAGAAGGGTAATCAAATTTGCAACCGCTTTCAACTATTAGTGAGTCACGTGCAAATAGCTGGCAAGTACCCCGAAAACCTTTTTTTACGATGATTACCCGTGCAAAAACCAGTACCTGATCCAATTTTGCCGTACTTTCAACAACAATGGTGGTATCAGACAAAAGCACAATATTGCCGGATAGCTTGATACCACTGAGGGTAACTGCCTTTTCCCTGAACCCTATAACTTTCGCCGGCAGTAAAAAAGAACGTTTAAATGAATCCCGCAGGTTAAAAGCGGTGTCGGGGTTTGGGAAAAGCATTTCAGGCGCACTCAGCTTCTCCATGCTTTTTGCTTCCAGTTCAGGCAACTCCTTGCCACTGTTCTTTTCTTTTCCGATGACTAAACGCTTGTCCCCCTGGTAAGACTTACCGTCAACGTAAGCTTCTCTGATACCGGCTTTAGGAATAAAAGCCGTCCCGCGTATCAATGTCTTGCCACTAACCGAAAGCGGCCGGTCTTCATCGATCAGGTAAAGTGCGGCCCATTTCGTAGAATCTATGTCAGAAGCAATTAGGAACGTTTTATATAGCGTATCACGCTGCTGAAAGGCTTTGGCAATCCCCAGATCATATAGCCCCCAGCTTCCTTTCTCCAACGAAACAGAATCCTTGCCATCCCCAAAAAGGTCTACTACCATTTCCCTTTGACCGCCATAGTCTTTGCTTAACAGCAGGTTTATGGCCGAACCCAGGTTTAACTGCAGGCGGTCCATCCGAAATTTCTTCTGGTACTGCAATTTGTAAAAGTAGGCGGCGGTAATTAGCGAAGAGCAGATAATGCCTATGACCAGGGCAATGACAATAACGATATAAAGGGCAGAAGCTTTTAGCATAAGGCCGCTAATTAGTGTTGGTTGTTGTTTACCGGCTTGTTACCGGGTAGGGCCATTCCATCGGGTATGATGGCTTTTTTTGCGGCCTCTTTAGCTTTCGACTTTTCTGATTTTTTCTTCGCCCTTAATTCCTTTTTACTTTCCTGCCCGGGTGCGTTTACCCCTTGCCCTTTAACCTTTTGTGCTTTGTTAAAAGGGTCATGCTTTTTCCAGAATAAGTTACCAGTCTTTTTTTCATCTATCAATACGCCATTTTTATACCTGCTATAGCTAACGGAATCCATTCCGTTGTAGGCCTCTACCTTGCCATTTAGCACGTCACCCCGGTATTTTCCTTTCCTTTTGAGCCCCCCTTTCGTGTCATACTCTTTAAAAGTACCCTGTCTTAAACCAGCTTTATAGGACACCTGTTCACGTAGCGAACCGTCCGGGTACCAGTAGCTCCAGTCCCCGGCCTGTAGCCCTTTTTTGTACCTGCCCTGCGCTTTCAGATTCTTGTTCAGGTAATATTCCTTGTAATTGCCATTAAGTAATTTGCCACTATAACCACCCTGTGTGCTTCGTACCTGCCCACTGCTGTACCAGAAGTACCTTTTTTCCGTACTGATCGAAGGTGCTGATTTTACCTCTTTGATTTCCGCCAGGATAGTCTTGTCCTTTTCATTCAGGCAAACTCTCTCAAGCCCGAGATCAGGCATTTTTTGTGCCTTTAAACTAAGTGCAGGGAGTAGGCACAGCAGGTAAAATATTTTTTTCATAAGCCCTTACTGATGGTTGTACTGTTTATCTTGATTATTTTCGATTGCCCCTTATACCAAACCCTGACCGAATCCTGTAGGTTCTTAACTAAGCGTACCTCGTCTGCCGTTTCCCCCTCACTCATCATCATGTCCTTACCCCGTATGTTGACCATAGCGATAAGACGTTTGTTTTTCGGGTTCCTTACAAAACCTGAGTAGCGGATAAAAGCCCAGTCTGTCTGAACAGGCTTTAAAGAAAAAGCCGGAACCGGATGAAAAATTGTTAAATGGTTGGCTAAATGATGTGCCGTGTCCGGTAGCGTTGACCCGCTTCCAAAAGGGTCACGGTAGTTAAGCCTGAGGCGGGCCGTATCAGGCGTGATGCTGTAGTCGTTCAACACTTCTTTTGGTGCGGCAGCAGGAGCTGCACCAAACCCCCGCTCCTCAACATCAGTATGAAAAATACGGTACAGGATCAGCCCCCAAACTACGAGGACAGCAAAGCCAAGCGCATAAGTAGCTTTCTTATTTTTCATTCTCCAAGTTTTCAAACTTACTGTACTACAAAATTCCGTAGCTCGCTTCCCTGGCTTTCATTGCCTGCCGCATCAATGGCCGTAATCCGCCAGTAGATCCGTTCGTTAAAAGTCCCTAAAGCGAAACTATAATTTGTTTGTGTTTGAATCAGAGGAAACGTATTGTTATACGTCGTTACCGAGTCGCTTTTAAATACATAAAGCCTATATTTAGTAGCTGTGGCTACTGCAGCCCATTGCAGGTTGACCGGCATGGAAACGGTAATGCCTTTTGCAGGGGAAGAAAGCGATGGTTTTGCCGGCGGCGTATGGTCATAGGTAATAACACTGATCGGGGACCAAAGGGAACTTGCCGTATCGTTTTCTGCTCTAACGCGCCACTGGTAGCTCTGGTCTTTTTGTAGGGTAAACTTAATGGCAAGCCCGGGGGTTATTTGGTTGTAAACGAGCTTACTGGTATCTGTAAAATTAGCCGTATCAATTTGCAAACGGAAGCGGGTCGCCCCGTAAACGTCCCCCCAGGCAAAATTTACCGCTGGCTGGTTCGTCGTTGTACCATTTCCGGGACTTTGCTGCTGGACTTTTTGCTGTTTGATCGACGAGGAAAGGATGGTGAAGTTACGTGCTTCAGAATAAGCTGTTTGCGAACTGCCGTTCTGCGCCCGCAGGTGCCACTGGTATTTTCCGGGATCAAGGGAAATGGTAAATTTATTAGTGGCAATGATGGTGTCGACTACCAGTGTGCTGATTGAATCAAAGCCGGGGCTAACAATCTGAAATCGGTAGTTCAGCGCGTCGTCCGCCTGCTCCCAGTTAAAAGTAATAGCATATTTACTGCTTTGCAGCCCGTTGCCGGGGGCAACCAGCACGACTTTATTACCGGCAATATTAGGTTCGATAAACTCCTTACAGGAAACCCAAAACGAGGTTAAGAACGATAAAAAAAGTAAAGTAAAAAGAGCCCCGTGACTTTTTTTCATAATGCTAACAAGTAAAACGACAGTTTTTTATACTACAGTTAAAAACTTTTGTACGGAACCTGGAAAAGGTTGTTGTGAAATTCGGGAACTAAATTCATAAACCGGTACGTTGCTACATTGGGTAGTTTATAATACTTTCATTTGCACTTTTGCATTTGTAATTTAGATTTTAATAGGTTGATCTGTTTTTGCTGTGACCTGTTCGTCAAGATTACCATCTTTTTTAAATCAAAATATTGTTTATCCTTTTCGATCATATAAAGTGTAAGCTCTTCCACCTTCTTTAGCAGCAATTTGTTCATTTCGCCTAAGTTTACACCATTAATTTCCACATCGTTTTCAGAAGGCACTTCAGGTAAATGCCTATTCTTGTCGATGTAATTTTTGAGTAGGTTTAAACCAATTGGTTTGTATGTGCGCTTAAAAACATAATCGGGCCAGTTGTTTGCATCTACATTTACCTCTTTCGTATGAATATTGCCATTAACAGCTAATCTATAACCGTGATTATCATTCGTACCAAAGCCAACGTTACCATTTACAGATAACATATTGCCATTGGCATTTAAATACCCCCCTAAGGCTAACCCGCCATTGCTGTCAATAAATACCGGGTTTGCAGAATTATTGGATATTGACTTATCAATACTAAACCGTTGAATGCAACAGTTGCTGTTAACATTTGGGCTCGGGTATTCCCATACCTCAAAGGCATTGGGCTTAACACCGTAACCCCCACCTACTGCTGCTGTGTAAATATTCCACTGGTAAGTACTTCCATTTTGCCCCCGGTTTCTCATGATAATAGGTGTAAGCCCTTGAGCCTGATCACTACCTGGGTCCTGTTGCACAAGTACCGATTCGCCCGACCAGTTTTGAGCCTCTACCAATGTTACAGATAAAAGGATTGTTATCACTGTTAATAATGCATACTTGTTTAATGCTATCATAGCCGTACTATAATTTATTAAGGTATTTATTCTTATCCTTTAATATCTTAATTTCCTTTTCAATTTTTTTTATTTTCTTGTTATACGCGTTCAATTGTTCGTCCTTTTCAATCAGGTACAATGTCAGCTCCTCAATCTTTTTAAGCATTTGCATGTTGAGTTCACCCAGGTTTAACCCATTTTGAGCCATCAATTTAGCTGAAGGGATTTCGGGAAGGTGGCTGTTGGTACTGATGTAATTAGCTACTTCTCTCAAAGGTTTGATCTTATAGTTCTTTTCAAAGACATAATCAGGCCCTGGAACATTCAGGTCCACCTTAACTTCCTGCGCATGGATATTTCCTTTAACCGCTAAGGTTGCATCTGGGTTCATCGTACCAATACCAACACGTCCATTATTTAAAGTGAGTTCATTCTTATAACCTCTTGCATAAGAACTTAAAACAAGCCTTGAAACTGAATTATCATACTCAGCATAATCTAAAAAACTTTTGATCATTGGGCCTTTCATATTGTCAGCATAAGAAGTAAAATGGATGCTTGCCCCTGCACCGGAAATATTTTGGTAATTCCTTAGTGTTTGATTCCCGGAAACATCTAAGCCAGTTACAGGGCTTAGTGTACCAATACCAATTCTGCCACTAATTAGCGCGTTGCCCTCGTCATAAGAAATAGCATATCCGGCCGAACGGTAGCCAACCAATAAACTTGTATTAATTATTTTAACAGGCTGTGCATTGGTGCCGGACAAGTTTAACCCCCAATTTTCTTGAATTGAAGTAGGGTCGCCACCGCTGGTAAATCGAAGCCAGGAACCAGTACCCAAAGGCCCGCCATTTCCTGGGTTCTGTACGTCCAGTTGGGCAAAGCAGGTAAATTTGAAAATTAAAAAGGAAAAAAAGATAAGATAAGTCTTTTTCATAAGCAGTTTTTCAACCCGGTCAAATTATTAAGGTTTTTCTTCTTCCGTTTACGCCATAGTTCAAAAATAAGTTACTTTGACAGAAAGTAGCTTGAGATAGCAACTCCAATACAAGGTAAGACATCCATTTATCTAATTAACTGAACTAATGGAAATTACCTTTTAAAACCCGTAGTGCATTTAAGAAAAAGTTGTGCAACTGCTAAAAAAGCAGTAAATTGAAGTAACGACCGGGGCAATTAAGATGCACAACTTTAGGGTAAATTACGATAAAATATTAGAAGTATTGAAAGGTTTAGGTTTTGAAAGTGAGAATTTTCTTTATCAGATCAGAAAACCAAAGTTATCTGATTTAAGGGTTATCGCTTTAACGTTTACAGCCGAGTATATGAGCATAGACAGCGAGCACCAATTATTCAGAATTCTACCCATTGAATTACGTACTGTTATAGAAAGAAGTGTTTACAACAGGCGTAAAAGGCGGCTGTTTTTTTATCTTGAAATGATAAGACGTAAACTGGCAGTAAGTTTAGGACAAGATGAAAGCTGTCTTATCGTAGACAGTATGCCTTTAGAAGTATGTAAATTAGCCAGAAGTGGGAGGAGCAAAATTTGTAAAGAAGCTGATTATGCCCGGCCTGATATTGGTTATTGTGCTGCTCAAAAGCTGCATTACTACGGTTATAAGCTACATGCCGTATGTACCAAAAAAGGTGTTTTTCAAAGCCTGGACATCACACCCGCCTCCGTGCATGATCTGCACTTTCTGAAAGACATCAAAACACAATTCAACAACTGCCTTTTGTTGGGTGATAAGGGTTACTTATCGTCAGAATACCAATTGAATCTTTTTGAAAATAACCAGATCAAACTCGAAGTTCCCATGCGCAAAAATCAACTCAGCTATCAAAAGCAAACTTTTATATTCCAAAAATCAAGAAAGCGGATTGAAACATTGTTTTCCCAACTTTGCGACCAATTCATGATCAGAAGAAATTACGCCAAAAGCTTTGCCGGTTTCAAAACCCGAATCTTATCCAAAATAACAACCCTTACTATTATTCAATTTATCAATAACAGTCTGAACCGAAATATAAACAACCTTAAAATTAATATTGCCTAAATGCACTACGGGTCTTTTAAACTATACTTTTAATGGATAGGATGATTAGCGGATACTTTAGATGCTTCTTTTACTATACAAAAACCTTTCCTTCAAATGATAAGTTAACGAAAGCTTATTTTGACAAAGCCTTTTGTTTATCAATTACATTTCTACATTTTTTTGGTGACCGGTTACAAGCCGTAGCTGCTTTTTAATTAATTTTATTTCAGCCGCTTGGCCTACAAATCTTTCCTGCTGCGCTTTTAGCTTTTTTATTTCTTTATCCTTCTCGATTAGGTATAACGTGAGTTCCTCTATCTTTCGGAGTAATAGCGCATCAGCTTGTCCAACATTAATACCTTTTTTTTCTACTTCTGTCGCCGAGGGTACGTCCGGCAAATGTTTGTTTTTGATAATAAACCGTTCTACTTCTTTTAAGGGGCGCAAAGTATAGTTATCAAAGAAAACATAATCAGACCAGCCTGCATCAACTTTAATTTCTTTCGCCCTGACTGTCCCGTTGACAGAAAGCTTATAGGCAGGATCAGGCGCGGAAGTATTAATGCCTATATTCCCTTCACTACCTGTTACCAATACGGGTATGATGTTTAATGGTGTAATTTCTGAGAGTCCGGCAGGAGGCGATAAAGACGTTGTATTACTGATTAAGCTGGTTGCGTTACCCCCTAACATCACAGATTTTACTGCAATTGCTGTAAAATTATTTGTAAGCAGGTAAAAATCAATTCCTCCTCCGGAGTTGTTGTAAGCGTGCAGGCTGTACCGGTCCGCATTGTTACTGGCCATGGTAATCTGCCTTATTTGTAAACGGTCCCTGTTAGCAATAAAATAAGTGGTTTCCCCTGTAAAATTAGATTCCCAACCCCCTCCCAAAACGTCAACTTTTATTTTATGCAGATTGCCAGCATTACTTACCGGCAAGCTTCCTAGATAAATATATGTTGCATTCCAGGGGAAAGTGGTGACTTCAGTACCATATTGCGCTTTGGCAAGTATTGGGGCTATCACTAAAATACAAACGAATAACTTTTTCATATCAATAGGTTTTTTAACAGTAAGACAACATATTTACCGGGTTAACATTTATTTCAATTTCTCTTTTTCGTTAATTTTTCAAGCCTGCTGATCCGCAAACCCTGCGCTTTTACTTCCGCATCTTTTTCAATTAAATAAAGTGTCAGCTCCTCCACTTTTTTAAGCAGTAGCTTATTCATCTCACCCACATCAATCCCCTTTTCCGCCACATCCTTTTCTGTTGGCACATCCGGCAGATGATGGTTTTGTCCGAGGTAAGTTTTGAGTGCCGGTAAAGCCATCACTTGGTATTTTCTGTTAAAAACATAGTCCGGCCAATTGTCCCTGAGCTTTACAGTAACGGAGTTAGCAATTGTATTACCATTTATGGCCAACTGAAAACCATAGGGTATGGAATTCGTGTTAATCCCCATCCCGTTATCCGTAATTATAACGAGATCGCTAAGGTTTGGCGTATTCCTAAATGCAAAACCATTACCTGTTACAGATCTGAATTTTAATTGACCGCTGTTATCAAGCCATATTCCGGCCCGAGGGTCATGTGTCCATCCTGTCGCATCAGAATTGAACAATGCAATGTGGGGGCTATCGCCGGCAGCACTGTTAAGCGTTATGTTCTGAATTTGGCTATAACCGGCTGTAATAAAGACCGAACAAAACAGGGTAGAGAGGCCGGTGAACTTCATAGAATTTGGTAGTTAGGGCTTAAAAAAGAAGTTAGTAACTGTTCGTGTAGAAATTAATAATTTCTTACCAAGTTTATTGTTAAGTAAAAGCTTATCCTTAATCAAACATATTTATAGGCTTTCAGCCTTTTGTGTAGTATCTGGGTTAAGTTTTGATGCCTTAATCTACAGTTGTCTGTATAACTAATAACAGCCTAAGAATAGTTTTCAGGGCAAAAAACAGCCATTATTACTTGAGCAACGCCTAATGCCCTGCTTTAAGGTTTTTAACCTGCTTTTTCAATTCCTGCATTTCGCCGTGCATTTCTAACAAATACAAGGTTAGCTCTTCTACTTTTTTGGTAAGCATCCTGTTCATCTCGCCAAGGTTCAATCCGTTTTTTAACGATTTCTTTTTCCAACGGGTGGTGGTTTTCGCCGATGTATTTCTGTACCTCGGCTAAAGACGGAAGATTATAAGCCGGCTCAAATACATTATCAGACCACCCGGTCATATCCACGTTGACCTGCTTTGAATGGATTGTGCCGTTTACGTCGAGTTTATTTTGCGGGTTCGTGTTTCCTATTCCAACGTTTCCGTTATTGTCAATACGGAAACGTTCTGTAAATGTTTGGACACTCCCTGCACTGGCTACAGGTGCATTTTGAAAGGTCAGATATCCTGTGCCTTGCAGCAAACAACTTGCTGCACCGGCCCCTATTGCATGAGAAGTCCCGTCGTAATATGTATTATTTCCCCAACCTGTCTGCCCGTACCCTGCCCCGCTAAACCCTGTACCATTTGAAGAACCGTATATATAGCCAAAACTGTACATATCGATCAGTTTATATTGAGGTGCCCATGCAGAAAGACTTGTTGTCCCAATACCTACATTACCACTTGCAGGAAATGTATTTGTATCTTGGGCAAACAGCGGTTTTATTAGGCTAATAGCTAAACAACCGGTCAGGTAAAACATGTTCATAAGCAGCTTTATTAATTGTTCAAAATATCTGCTTATTGTTACGATATAGTACACTTAAAGTTACTTTTAAGGCATAAAATGAAGAATTTTATACGGTGGTAGGAAATATTGCCTTCTACGGTTCACTTTGTCATAACCCGTAGGTTAACAACTGCTGCTGCTGTATTGTCCGATGTATGCTGCCCAAGATGTTCTGTTTTTATTAAGTACCGGCACAACTTGAAGGCTTGTTATAACGCGACCGTAAAAAATTGAAATTGCGTGTAACATGGGTTATCAGGCCACGCTAATTATAAGGTGTAATTACATACTTTTTTAACTAAGTAAAAGAAGCAAAACTGATTATACTGCCTGCTTCTTTTACCGCAACGAAGTGAGGGTTTTATTGGACAGGATTAAATCCGTAACTCAAAGATTAACCTACCAGCAAGCGTGTTATTCATAACAAACCCCCTATAAAACCTTTGGAAATGGCTTAGCAGATTTTTTTATACTTCTTTTATTTTGCGGGTTTCTTGTAAATACATCTTTGCCTACCAGTGTAGATTCCCAATCTCCATCTATTTCTGTTTCTGCTGTCAGCAGCCACGTCGTAGTGATAATATCTTCGCCGTCAATTTCTTGTGCCTGTCCGCTCCAGGTTGTGACCGAGTTTGAATCCTTGTTTTCGTTTTGCCATACCACCACAAAACCTAAAGCCTGGCCTGTTTCAATAGAGGTATTGACTTGTCCTATAAGTTGATATATGCCGATGGCATCGCCAACTGCTGTCTGATAAGTTCCTGTAAGTTGGTTTCCGCTAACAGCAAAGTTAACTTGTGAGCCGAGTTCGTTGTACCAAATTCCATCGATATTCATATTATTTAGGTTAAAGTTAATAATCTTATTTTTCCAACTAAAATTAACCTGTAATTTATTCATATACAACATAACACTAAATATTTTTATAATTTTTTTTACTGCACAAAGGCTGCTATTAGTCTACTGGACGCCTGCAATACAATCCGTTGCCGTGATGCCGCTTACCTTCCGCAGCTTCCTGCCCGTGGCATTGTGTAGGTGTAGCCCAGGTTCTGGCTGCCCGTGATGCTTTGCGGCAGATTCAGGTAGTTGTAAACCGATGTTCACGCCGATCCTGCCGTCATAGCTTACGTTGCCGTTCTGGTCGTAACCGTAACCGGCGTTCACAAGCCGCCAACGCTTTGCAGCTGGTTGCCCTGGCCGCTGTTTATACAGGGATAGTTGATGCTATTTTTTAACCTGATAAAAGAAGTATGGCCTATTGTGCCAGACACTCTTCTTACCTCATAAAAATGAGGTTTCTCTGAAAAGATTAAAAATCTGTAGCTCTAAGATCGGGGTTACAAACCCCGACCAGTAGGGTGTTGTTTGGTTTAGCGTAGCTGTTGTATTGCACTAATTTTTGCCCGATAAAAGAAGCATGGCAACAATAACCATGCTTCTTTTAATAGGTGTTTTATTGATTTTGTTACAAGGGGTTGGAAACCCAAAACTCAAAGGACGGATTGACAAATCCCGACCAGCAGGAAAAGATTAAAAATCTGTAGCTCAAAGATCGGGGTTACAAACCCCGACCAGTAGGAGTTACAGACCCCGACCAGTAGGAGAAAAATGGACTGCTTTAAGGAAAGTAATAAATGACTTCCTAGTCCAAGACAAACCATTCTTTATTTACACCTCTAAAGTAGGCAAATTCAATGATGTCAATATTCAATTCATTTCTTAACAAACTCAAATTGATTTCACTTTTGTCATCAAAACACATGCTTAGATTTTGTTTTTCAATATAAGAAACTCTCAAAAGCTTATGTGTGATTATTCTACATATTGCATCCCTATAACCTTCATCGTCTATACCGTAGTCTTTAGCATCGACTAGAACTCTTGGCCATGTATAACATATTAATGTATTACCATCAAAATGCAATTGAAGATAATCTTGAACAAACTCCACTGAACTAAGTTGCTCTTTTAATATTGAATTAAATAATTCTTTCATACTATGGTTTATAAGGTAGGTGTGAGCTTGGATCTGTTCTTGGAACCGTTCTACCTGTAAAAGGATTTACTGTTTGTCCTTGATTGTTAATATAGTTAACTCTTCTACCTTGATTAGCGTTTGCATCCATTATTCGTACTCCAGACACTTTCTGATCCATTCCAAATCCACCACTACCACCATCGTACACCATGCCTGTACCTCTTAAAGGCATAGATGGTCCAGTTGCTCCTTTAGGAATAGCCACAGCCTGACCTGAGCTATTTACAACAAAAGACGGGCTTTTTCCTACTGCCTCAATAGTATTAGCAGCCTTTGCAACTTCAGTTAATTCACCAGTTTTGGCAAATTCCCCCAACTTTGCAACATCACCTACCTTTGCAATATCACCACCTCCTAATAACACCATTTCTGAAGCAACCGTACCGACTACCGCGCTCTTAGCTTTATTATCACCTGTGGCAAACTTTGCAACACTATGGGCAACACCCCTTACTAACGCATCCTTTATATTAGCTCCTTTGCTATCAATGGTTCTGTCAATTGCATGTCCAAGATTAGAGGGATTAACAAGCACTGCTGCTGCGTTATCTAACGCTTTATCAATGTGATTTGCAAATGATCTGGCTGCAGCCTTTATATCCCCCCAGTCGGGCCACCTACCATCAGGATCAGTAAAACGAACGGAATTATCAAACCCATAATTATAGGGAGAATAGCTCGCGTCGTTTTCAGCACTTGGATCAACACTTCCCCACCTACCCACGACCGGGTCATAGAACCTGGCGCCGTAATCGTATTGCCCGGTTTCGTCCTGGAGCTCCTTTTTGTTGTAAAGGTATTTATTTTTAGGGCTGGAAACAACTGCCCCGTTTATCCTCAAACCGAAAGGGTAATAATCGTCCGTCTGCCTGGCGGTGCTGGCTGAGTTCTGGTCGAAGCTTACCCTACTGTTCCCTAAATGGTCAGTCAGGGTGTACTCGTAGTTCCAGTTGCCCCCCGATTTGATCGCCCTTCCTTCCTCCGTCTGCACGAACTGCAACGCCCCGTTCTCGTACTGGATGCCCGAGATATAGTCCGTACTGATGCTTCCGTTGTTTTTGTTCAGCTTCTGGCCGGTGGCGTATGCAATTGAATATTTTAATTGAATTTAATAGACTGTTTAGGCTTTTTATAAACGTATACCTTAAAAGGCACATAACAATTGTTTATTTCAGGTAAGCTTGCTATATCAATTTCATTTGAAGTAACACTAATTCCAGTATTACTTTTACTTACCTCCCAAAAATCACCTGATATCTTAACAATATTTAAGTAAACTGTTTCGCCACTTTCGAGCAATAAAACTTTCTTCAAACTGTATTTGCCTAATTCATTAACAATTAATGAAGACACACCTATATGTTGATGTAGATATATATTTCCAAGACTATCGCCCATGCACTTTAACAACATCTTTTTGTATCCACTAAAGAGATCAGGTGTGTAAAGAAGCTTTTTATAAAAACTACTTACGAAAGCATCTTTGTTTTTTTTATTAAAATCGTCAACACAAAGTCTTTTTACAACTCCACTCATTTGTATCGGATAAGTGTTTTTACTTCTTATATCAAAGGATACATAATATACCGTATCCTTAATCAGCTTACAATTAGATGATTGAGCAGGTGCTGTCAAATAAAACATTGTAAACACTCCAATTAATATACTACTTTTTATCATCTGGTTTTTTAACTACTGCTGGTAAAAATGACCCATTGCCAAGTTGATTTATATCAGCTTGGGTTGGTTTGCTTGGCGGATATTTCATTATTCCTTGACTACCTCCAGTTCCTTTTGGATGGTCAAATCCTAATGTATGAAAGATTTCATGAATACGGTTCATCTTGGTATCTTCCCTCGTATTCATCATTATATCTTTATGGTCTGCTGTCTGTCCCCCAACAGTTGAGGTACTAACTGTTCCATCTTCATTTGTGATTTCCTTCGATGCAAATCTTGGATATGCAGTAGAATTAGCACTTGTAAAAGAGTTACCAATTGAATTTCCATCTTGCTTATCTGAAACAGCACCTTGTTCAGCTTCTTCGGGAGTGCCGCCAGCTTTAAACTGTAAGTCATATTTAATAGCATAGCCTTTATATTCTCCATCAGAAACTGTCGAGTTCATACCATTAAGATATTTGTTATAATCTGTTTGCATTGAAGAAATTTCTTTAGCCGAATACCCATCTGAAGACCTTTGCTTACTACCATCTTGATAAACTCTAGCTTGAGACTGTACATAGTAATCAGCTCTGACCGTTATTGTTTTATTTGCATTATCAATAACCCTTATACCGTCCATTCCATCCGGATCGATATTTTTAATGGCATTATTATAAGTATAAACAAAAGGAGACCAATTAAAATATTTTTCTGCGTGCGGATCAGGGGTTGTCCACCTTGCCACGACCGGGTCATAGAACCTGGCGCCATAATCGTATTGGCCCAGCTCTTCCTGTACCTCCTTTTTATTGTAAAGGTATTTATTTTCAGGGCTGGAAACAACTGCCCCGTTTATCCTCAGGCCGAAAGGGTAATAATCGTCCGACTGCCTGGCGGTGCTGGCTGAGTTCTGGTCGAAGCTTACCCTACTGTTCCCTAAATGGTCAGTCAGGGTGTACTCGTAGTTCCAGTTGCCCCCCGATTTGATCGCCCTTCCTTCCTCCGTCTGCACGAACTGCAACGCCCCGTTCTCGTACTGGATGCCCGAGATATAGTCCGTACTGATGCTTCCGTTGTTTTTGTTCAGCTTCTGGCCCGTGGCATCGTAGGTATAGCTTAAGCTTTTGCCCGGCAGGCTGCGCGGCAGGTCCAGCATGTTGTAGTACACGTCCGTATTGTTCCGCCCGTCATGGCTCATGTTGCCGTTCAGGTCATACTGGTAATCGTTAACGGTCAGCCCTGGTATGTTCTGCAGTTGGTTGCTACCGTTATTGTTATAGTAGTTGTAGGTAAAGTTGCCGCTGCTTGAACCGCCCGTCCGGTTTAAAGTCAGGATGTTGCCCAGCCCGTCATAACTGATGCCGCTTTCGTTGTTGCCTGTAGTGCTGTTGCCGTTGGTCAGGCGGTTCAAGGCATCGTAACTGTAGTCATAATGCTTGCCCAGGTTGCCCGGCGTGCCCCAGTACTGGCTCGAGATGTTACCGTTCCACTGCGCGTTAGGCCCGCTGTTGTAGCCAAGCTGCATGGCAAACAGCCCGGAAGCGTTCGAGGCCAGCCAGCCCCGCTCGTTGTAGCCGTAGCCAATGTCCTGCAAAAAGCTGCCCCCGCTGTTGGTGCTGTGCAAATGTTTGACCAATAACTGCCCGACTTCGTTGTAGTTTGACCGGGAAAGCAGCACTTCCGGGCTGCCGCCGATCTGTTCGTAAGTGTCCACCTTCCTGCCCATGTGGTCGTAAACGTAGCGCGTGGTAATGGTGAGGGCAGGGCTGCCGCTGGCCGTGGTAAAGTGCTGGCGGTTTGTCGCCGTTACGGCATTGGTAAAATCGTAGGCTGTGGTGACCAAATCGTAATTGCCCGCGCTGGCCGTGCCGTTCAGGTAATGCTGCGCATAGGTAGCGGTGTTGCGCCCCTTGTCGTCATAATAATGCACCGTCCATAAAGGCGGCCCGTAGCTGCCGTTCGGGCTCAGCACCATAACCTTGGTGGCCGTCAGCAGGCCAGTCGTGGCCGTGCTGGCACCTGCCGGTACGGCGTAAGACGGAAAGTCGGGGATGCCGCCGTAGGTATCGTAATAGTTTACCACCAGCGGGTGCATGGTATAAACATTGGCCGGGTCGCTGTTGTTGGAATAGCCCTGGTAACCCCCAGGGTCGCGTGTTTCCCACAGCGGCCCGCTTTGCCCGTTCACGATGTTCTGTACGTCGGCCCGGCTTAAGGTATGGTTGCTTTCCACCCCGGTCATGACCACCCTGCCTAACCCGTCGTATTTGATAAAACTGCGCTCGTTGTTCTGTCGCTGCACCCCGTCGCGTGTAAACACCACCTGGTCCATTTGGTTGTAGACCATCTCCTCCAGGCCCTTGCCCGGCAGTTTCTTTTCGATCATGCGGTTGCGCCCGTCGTAATGGTAGCCGTAGATGTACTGGTTGTACACCTGGTCCTGCTCGCCGAAGCTTTGCGGGTACGAGCCTTGTGGCACCGGCGGCACCACGTAGGCCAGGTTGTCAAAATCGTCGTAAATATAATAAGTGGACAGGTAGCCCGAAGGGCCCTGCGCCATCTTGCAAACCACATGACCCTGTTTGTCCTTGTATTCTATTGTCTGGTTGCCGTTCTCGTCCGTTAAGGCCATTTTATAAAGCTGCCCTGCCCCGTAGTAGCTGTTGTTCCAGTAGGCACCGCTGCCGCCTGTGCCGCCGCTGGGCAGCCACAGTTTCACCTCGTTGTCCCCGTTCGCGCCATAAGCAGTCTTGACCGTATGGCCTGCGTTGCCGTCCGTGTTCGGCGTGCCGGCCGGCTGCCAGTCGTTGCCCGGCGCGCCCTGCTCTAAGGGGCGGTCCAGCGGCGAGGCCTCATAAACCGTCTGGCTGAAAGGGAAGGGCGTGTTTTTGTAGCCCTGCCCGGGTTGCCCGTAGAAACCTGTTTGCTCATTGATTGCATCCGGGCGGTAAGCCCCGGGCGTAGGCGAATTGATACTGTAGGGCAAATACTTTTGGGTTTCCCTGCCGAACTGGTCGTACGCTACCGGCTGCACCACGTCGAAGCCGTTTGTGCTGCCCTTCACCTGTACCGTTTGCAAGGGCCTGCCCAGCCCGTCAAAGTACTGCACCGTCTGCATCACCTGGCAGCTCGACAGGTTCGGGTCGCCAGGGTAGGTAATGCCCGCTTGCCGCGGCACGTAGGTGGCAACATAGTTCTGGTTTCCCGATGGCTGCGCACCAGCGAAAGGCTGGCAGTCGGCCCCCGCGCCGATAAACAGGTGCAGGCTTTGCCCCGGCGAGGCCGTAAAGCTGAAGCCCGGCGAAAGCGTGATCCCAACCGGGTGGTAGTACTCCCCCGCCGCAGGAGTGCCCGTCATTGTAGACGGGTTAGCCAGCGTCTGCGCACGGGCGCCACTGATGGCAAGCAGGAGGCCCGGCAGCAGCAGACAGGTCAGGCGTAAAAACGCTTTTGGCAATTGGTATGGCATAACAGGTGCTTTAAGTGGAAGGTTTGGCTTACTGGTTCTGGTAATGGTAGTCGTTGTGCTTGACAATGTTCCCGTCCTTGTCTCGCATGTTCACCAGCCGCTGGAAGCCGTCGTATTCGTAATAAGTAGTCATGCCTTTTGCATCCGTCATACTCGTCATGCCGACTAACGAGCTGTACGTATAAGTGGTTACCTGCGCATTGGGCAAGGCACTTCTGATAGGTGCCAAGGCATTTCTTACCTGGTCGTCTGTTTGCGGGTTGCTGTTCAACTGGTCGATCACACTCTGTCCTATCACATTTATGACATCTTGATAGGTCGCATTCTTTACCTCCGCTATAGGGTACTGCTTGTTATAGCCCCATAGGTAAGCTTCAAAAGGCCCTGCGGCCCTATGCCTTTGCAGGATGTTCCCCCGGTCATCGTAAGCATCATAGATTAGCCTTGTCTCGGCGGCGTCGCTGCCCTTTTGCGTGCTCACGCTTTGCGGCGCATATAGGCTGCCCCAATTGCCGTAATCCGTCGTTACGGATTCCAAAGGGTGCGCTGTATCATTTTTAAATTCGCTTTTTGTAATAACCGGTTCGATGATGTTGTTGGCAACCATTGCCGGGTAAGGCGCGGCGGTCAGGCTAAAGGGATAGGTAAACCTGGTCAACAGGTTGTCGCCAGTACTCTTTGTCGTCGTTATCTCGACAGGCTTTAAATAAGTAGGGTCATACGTATAGCTCGTCGTCGTACTTACCCCATCCCTCACCTCCGTCGAACTCGTCAACTCACGGGAACCGGTCAAAAGGTAATAATCAGCATAATTGTGTATTTGTAATCCTCTATCATTATAATCATGTTGAAATCTAAGCAGGGTAGTATTATCATAATTTTCCAAGAATAAAAATAAGTCTTCTTGACTCATATTGGCCTTAAGATTGAATGTAGAAACAATTTTGAGGTTATGGTATTGTGCAACATTAAAATCATCGTATTGATTATTGATCGCATAGACTTGGTTATAATCCGCCCCGGTTTTACTGAAAATCTGTTTGCTTAACAGCTGACCGGCCTTCCAGCTATTCGAATAGGCTACCAGAGGCAGGCCCCGGTGAGAGAAAAAGTCTATAGGGTTTTCATAATTATATACGGTTTTACCATTGGCGTTCACACCGTCACCGGTATACTCCGTAACCTGGTCATAAACAACTGCACTACCGCCGCCCCAAGTATTGTTAATAATCGGAAATACACCATAGGTTCGCTCACGGCATACCCAATCAACATAAGGTCCGTTGTAATAGTAATAACTCCATGGTCCACCAGAAAGGCGTGCTCCACAAACCTCGTAGGTATAATCCACCGGATCTATCGGCTTATAAATGTTACCGTCCCCGCTTTCGCTTTGCCCGTATTTGTACCATTTCGAATTTAAATAAGTCCCGTTCAGGTCATAATTATCTATTTTTTTGATCCGTAGCCCGCCGGCTACCTGCCCACCTGAATACCTGTGCGCCTCAAAGTTAAAAACAGACGAACCACCAGTGGGGTAGGTAACCTTTTGGAGCATGCCCTGCTGCATGGCCAGTTCGTTCGGGTTACGGTCCATGCTGCCAACAGTCACCGGTTGAGATGTCTGGGACTGGTTATTCATTGTCGCAACCTGGAAGTTTGGTACATAATCACCGCTATAGCTTTGACCATTGTGATACCCCCAGTAATCAATACCTGTAAAACGCCTGTTGTAAGGTGTACCGTTATACGATAATTTGTAGTTATAGCTTTGTTGCTGCTGATTGTCCTGAAAGTCCACTTGGTCAAGCTTGTAATAATCAGGGCCAAAACTGCTTTGCTGTACCGTTATCACTTTAACCGGCGTAGTTGATAAATTACTATACACTTTGATACCGGAAAGGCCCGGCCCGCTGTTATAATTAAATTCGACATGGCCGGTACGAAAGGTAATGCCTATTAACTTTGCGTAGTCAAAAGGCATGAGGTAACTGCTTTGCAGGTTTTCGTGGACAGGGTCATAAGTAGCAGTAGAAGGAAAGGTAAACCCGTCCCTCACAATTACCTTGTCCTGAATCACAAACTTTGTTTGTTCAACGCGGCCACTGTAGGCAAAACGTACCGTATCTGCTTTATTAGCAGATATGATCTCGGTCAGCAAGAAATTACAAGTACGGTGATCGATCCGATCCTGTTCACGAATAAAACTATCCGGGTTTGATGAACCATTTGAATAATACCCAAATTTATAGGTTGTGCCAGATTCGTCAGTAATATCGAATACGTCGCCACCTATATTCGACCCACCACCGTTGCGGTTGATTACCAAGTTTTTAAGCGGCGATATGACAGGGGTACTTGTCCCGGGATAAAAAAACTTGCCCGAGTGCCCAGGAAAAGTAAAATTATAAATATCGTACTCACTATCCCCGTAACCACGGTCAAAAGTCATTAGACTAGTGTTATCACCTCCATCATAGGCCGTAGAAGGGTTTATATTACCTGAAACTTTAAAAAAATTGAGGTTTGATGCGGGGTTATCAACGTTGCCCTGTACAATATCGGTGATCATCCCTCCTGCAATCAAGGCCCAACCCAAACCCAGGCTTTTACATTCGTCATCATATTTAATCCCGGCAGCGTGGTATTTAAATTCAATAGGGACGTTGATACCATTAACATTAATGTTGTAAATAGGGATAGAAATGTCCACCAGCCCGTTATTCAGGTTTACCGGGTAGTCCGTAAACTTCTGCAGGGCTGAGGCCGTAGGTGAGGTGACCGATATTTTGTTGAAAGTAGCGGCAGACTGCCCAAAACTATCTTGGACAAACACTAACGCCCAGACGGATAATATACCTTTAAAAATATTCATAACCCAACTTGTCGGAACACTTAAAGGTTGAAAACAGCCATATGAGTTTATTACTAACGGCTTTTTGTAAAGTAGATTCATATACATAAAGTGAAGAGTTTTGTAGATCTGGTATTTATGGGAAAAGCCTGCTCTAAAGCCAGTGCCTATTGTTTGGCAGTGCCTAAAAGCACTTGTTAAAAATGAGAAGGCCCGGAATATTGGCAGGCCGTTTTTTCCTTTGTAAACCAGGTAGGCAGGTATCAATTTGCATAGTCGTAAATTTAGTTTGGGGCTGCCTGTTTCTACGGACTATCTAACAGGGTGGTTACTTATATTTTTTTAACAATTAAGCAGGACGGGTTGAAGGTTAAGCAATTGGAAATAATATTGGAGTAAAGATTTATAGTTAACGTAAACTGTAAAGCCCTTTCGCAGCGATTTATCCCTTTTTGCCCAGGCAAACAAAATAAACATCCATCGTTGGCTGTAAAGATTTTTCAGATTGGGTGCTCCGCCTGATCTTAACCGAACGAACTCCTCCGATATCTTTCATCCTTTTAAGTACCGAAAGCAGCCGGACAAGTCCGAAATAACTACCCTGGAAACTGATCCTTTGAAGGCAAATACTGCTACTGACTATTTCGCTGGCCGGTACCTGGGTAATCTTTACATTTTCCTGCCGGGCACGATAAGCGGCCTGGTAAAGTAAATTGTCCCGAAAAACCGTAGGGTCTGCATGGTAACCATTCAGTATCTTATTCAAATTAACCTGCTTTCGTTGCGCGTAAGCGACAGGAAAAGTCATTTCCTGGCTACCTTCCAACTGACCCCAAAGTGTACGGTATTGCAAATAAACGTTTGCTGTTTTTTGAAACGCGAACGTCCATGCCAGCCAGGCCACCAACAAACCAAGGGCGATCAGGCCATATTTTTTTTGATTATAGGATAACTTTTCAATCATCTTTAGTACCTGATTGACATCACAAACTCGCCCTTACTACTTTCCTGATTAACGGTATAGTTTTCCATAACTATAGATCTTACCCAAGATATTCTCCTCGCATTCCCTATCCAGGTATTAATCTGTCCTACCTCCTCACACTCGCCCTGGATGTGAATAAGGCGATCAGAAAAGATCAGTTTTTTTTCATTCCTGGCCTTAGCTTCATCAGGTGGGTTGATCACAAATGTTCTCCAGCTCATTCCAGCCGGAAGATAGCCAGCAAGTTGGTCTATCATTTGCGCTTCGTTCATCCCCCCGTTATAACCAACAGAATCCAGTAAGGCTATATCCGAGTTAAGCTGATTTAACTTGGCTTGCGCCTGGCCGTGTTCCTGAATTGTATTACGGCTGATTAAGGAAATTTTATCAACCCGTGATGCGTAATAAGACAAAGCAATAAAGTTTATTACAAGCAGCAAAAAGAAAGTGAAAAGCAGCGTGAGACCGGCTGCCTGTAGTTTTTTGTTTCCGGAAAGAGTGACCCTTACCTCTTCCAATGCCTCGGTTGCAGCAATGACCGGATTTAGCTTTGTAAAATAAAGCAACTGAAAAGCGGCCCCATAAGCTATTAGTATATTCTCATCAAGGATCTCATCCTCAACCTTGATGGGGAAAGTTGCCTGGTGGGTAGAACTTGTCGCCCAGTTTAACCAATATCCACCCTTGTCTCGCTGAATTTGGTAATTACCGAATACCGCCTCCCGCTGGTCGAGGTTCAACTGCCTGTAAACTTGCTGAACCGTGAAAGGTCCGAAACTTAAGGAAAGCAATTTAAAACCACTTGCCCTAAGCCTTGCTATCCAGGTATCAGCATCCGACTTTCTCATCAGCGACACAAAGGACGACTCACCGCTTTCAAAATTTTGGATATAAAAATCAACCGGATTTGCATTCGGCAGTATTTGCCCCATTATTTTTTCGTCTAAGGCTGGTACTTTAGCTATCTTTTTATGCAAAACCCCCTTACCATTTATGATGAGCGCGGAGAAAGGATTATCCGGAAAGGAAGTACGAACTGCCTCCAGTGAGGTAAGGCCGGCCACCTTTTTTTCAAAAGTCAATAATTTTCCTTCTACCCTGATGCTTACGGCATTAAATGTCACCGCCCCGCCTGGGCCTATAACCAACTCCAGGCCCACGCAGTTACTAATCCAAAGGGAAGCAGAAATATTCCACGTCATGTTTGTTTGGCTTATTATAATTTCTTCCGGTTGTTCTTTACTGTTCTGTTATATTTCTATTGGTTTATTCCTGCCCTTTAACGGATAATCGTAGGCTTGATAAATACGACAGTAATTACCTTACCGTTAGTCTTGCTCCTGCTGCTGAACAGCCACTTTAGCACCGGAATCCGGGACAGGATCGGAACACCCGAGCCTGAGCTGCTGTTCTCCGTTCTTTCCAGTCCGCCCAATACAATCATGTCTTCATTATGGGCACGGATAATTGATTCAAATTTACTGGTTGAAGTTGGCGGCGGCGCGTTATCCGGCGGGATACCGATAAAGTCGGAAATATCGACCTTTATATTTAATGTGACCTGGTCATCACCCGAGACGATTGGACGGATAGAAATGGCAAGATCGGCATTGACTTTGTTGTATTGCTCGGTAACAACGTTTTGCGTTGTTGTAACACTGGGATAAATATTTTGGGTCCGGGTTACATAATAGCGGCTTGAACCTATACTTAAATTTGCTGCATGCCCGTTTAATGTTGAAAGCTTAGGGACAGAGCGCACATCCACATTACTATTAGCTTCGAGTGCAGCCAGGTTGACGTAAAAATTCGGGGTAACATGGCCCAGGTTAATGGAGGTTGCCCTGCCAAGCCGGTTTAAGAAGTCATTGATCGACCCCGATCCAAAAGTATAGTTCAATCCTGGCAATACAGTACCGCCAGTTTTCACGCTATCGCCTACACCTGCCTTAATCCCTGTCGTAACCGTCCTGGTTTTTCGAATATCAACCAGCGTTACTTCAATCAGTACCATCGGTACAATCCGGTCAAGTGTATGTATTAGGGAATCGATCTCGACGATTTGCGGGCCGCTACCCGAAAGCAGCAGGGTGTTTTGTTCACGAAATTCACGGATTTCCACTCCTTTTTTCCACTCCGTCGGTATCATGGACTGTACCGTATCAATAGAACGGTTTTGCAGCTGGATAACCTTGTTCACCCGCAAGCCTTCCAGTTTACGGTCGCCGATCAGGTAAACACCGTTTTCCTGGCGAAATGTGTAATCGGTTCCCTGGAACAGGGCGCTTAAAAAGTTATCGTAGCTGATGTCAGTAACATGGGAAGTAATCGTTCCTTTGATGTCAGAATAAAGGAAATAATTTTTATTCGTTTCCCGTGAAGCGGAACGTACCAGTTCCAGGATCGACGCATTACTGGCATCAGAAGAAATCAGTTTTCCGCCACCCGTGACGGTTCTAACACTTAATGCCGCACTTCCGCCAGCTGCTCCCGCCGCTGCCGGTTTGAACGTCCGTCTTACATCGGTATTTTTGTCCCCGTTAAGATAAACTTCCTCCCCATCTTCGAGCGGCTCAAACACATATACATTGTCACTGGTCTTAGCTACCTTGATACCGTTGGCGAAGGCAAGCTTTTCGAGGGCAGTTTGAAAAGGGATATCGACAAAAAAGATAGTGACCTTCTTACCAAGAAGCGCGGAGGGAACTACGATATTCTTCCTCGATATTTGCGTGATCTTACGGGCAACAGCAGCCAGGCTATCATTGTTCAGTTCCATGCTCAAGCTTCCGTTGGCTTCGTTGTACTTGGCATTAATTTCTTTGACCGGGGCTGGCCCGGCCTTTGCCTCTTGCACGGCACTGATTGTCATTATAGAGCCGATAAAGGAAATATCCAGGTTGTATTCTTTTACTAAAAATAACAGGATGTTGCCGGCCGTTTCGTTCGTAAAGTTGTTGTAAACCTTAAAATTTAACTTGGGGTCGATATTAATGTTAAGTTTATTTGACTGAGCCAGTGCACGTAAAAATTCCTGGATCGAAACGCCTGTTACCGAAAGCTGTACTTTTTCGTTAATACCGGGTGTGATTGAAGACAGTTTTACAATATGATCCTGAATCTGCGTGATCCTGTTATCTGTAGGCTGTAACTGCTGTTGCGCTTGTACGCGCAGGCAGGTGAATGTCATAAGCACCAGAAAGTTAAAAAAGTAAACGGACCACGTATTTTTTATGTGCATATATTTTGCGTTAATAATTGATTAGCAGGGCGTATATTTCCTCCAGGGAGGTCGCACCGTCCCGAAAAAGGTTAAAGGCATTTTCGGCAAGCGTACTGATGCCCCGCTCTTTTAATAAGCCTTGTATATTCGCGTTGCCGATTTTAATTTGTGCCGATAGTTCAAAGTCTATTGGTATAATTTCATACACCGCCTTTCGCCCTCTGTATCCTGTATAATAGCACTGTTCACAGCCTACAGGTACATAGTGTTCCTTGACTTTGCTGTAGGGCCTGAACTGCCTCGGGTAGAGCTTCTCATCTAAAGGTTGTACTTGTTTGCAGTTTGGGCAAAGCAGGCGCACCAAACGCTGCGCGGCAGTAGTGTTAAGCGTACTGGCAACTAAAAAGGGCGGTATGCCCATATCTATTAGCCGGGAGACAGTTCCCCATGCAGAATTGGTATGTATGGTTGAAAGTACCAGGTGCCCGGTTAAAGCAGCGCGAATGGCCATGTTTGCCGTTTCCGGGTCACGGATTTCCCCTACCATAATCACATCCGGGTCCTGGCGTAAAAAAGTACGCAGGGCTGCGGCAAAGTTTAATCCGATTGATTCCTTAAGCTGCACCTGGTTTACCCCTTCCAGTGTATATTCAACCGGGTCCTCGATCGTTATAATATTTCTCGTTTCCTGGTTAAGCAGTTTTAGTGTAGCGTAAAGCGTTGTTGTTTTACCTGAACCGGTTGGCCCGCTGATCAGCAGGATACCATTTGGCCGCTTCACGCCCTGCAGGTAGTTTTCCAAATCTTCCGGGGAAAAACCAAGGCTGTTCAGATCAATTTCCGTAGCATCATTATTAAGCAGCCTCAATACAACTTTTTCGCCATGCAGCGTTGGCAGGACTGATACCCGTATATCGAATTGTTGAGGGCCGTGTTTAAAATTGATCCGGCCATCCTGAGGCAAACGCTTTTCGGAAATATCCAGGTTCGATAAAATCTTGATCTTATTGATGAGCGCAGGATAAAGTTCCTTTTGCAGCAGGTAACGCTCCACCAGCATCCCGTCGATACGGATACGGACACGGCACCTGGCCTCATAGCTTTCGATATGGATATCACTGCTTTTTAAACTTTTGGCTTCTGAAATTAGGTTGGCCAAAAAATCGTCGGCATTTTTTGTTTGGCTTAGCTGGATATTGCCCTGGACGGCGTTGTCCTTAATATAATATTTTGAGAGTAAACGGGCAACCTGGCTATCGGGCAAAGCAATTAATTCGACATTTGTCCCAAGTAAAATCTCAAGTTCGCTAATGAGGGCAATAGGGTCTACCTGCTCTGAATAGTACAGCAGCAGCTTATTCGGCTCTTTTCCTTTCGGTAAGACCCTGTAGTGCCAGGCCTGGCCTTTTGTCAGCAGGTGGACATGCTCAGTTATTAAACTAATCTCCTTGGACAAGTTCATAGGTTAAAATTTGACATTTCTATATTTTTATACCAAAAGCCCATACCAGGGGCTATCCAAGTAGCAACTAAAAATACCGCAAGCAGCAAGGCCTGTATCCCCGCCAGCGGGATTTCCTGGCTACTGTTTTTACTGATTGCCTGCCAAACTAACCATGACAGGACAATCAGGACCAGGCTGGCCAGGTAGAAAAGAATGAAAGCCATCAATGGGAAATAAACACCTATACATATTAACAGGAGCACATCGCCCCAGCCTAAAAGGCCATCGGTGAGGTTTACCCATCGCCTCTCCTTCAGGCAAAAATAAAGCGTTAAAAGCAGGAATTGCGGTAGTAAAAACAGCATGTCAGCAAACCAGTTTTGTAAGAGAATAGTTATTGGGGCATGTTGCAATAGCTGTTCCCCCAAAAATGCACCAATGAGTAACGGAAACCAGAACCAGTAAACGGCGCGGCTTTTAATATCTTGGAAAAATATACCGCCCAGCAATAAAATGATCAATGCCCGGAGAATAAACATTTAATCCGGTGTTACTTCTTTCAGCGTTTTGTCCTGGTCTATTTCCCAAACGTTAAATATACCGTTACCGTTAAAGTCGGCCACAGCGGTAGCACGGGCAGTAAACCCGGCATTGGTCGCCTGCGTAATTTCTATCCGGTAATTTGCCCGCCCGTCCTTACCGTCTGTACTTAACTTTTCCTGGATAAAGCCCAGCTCCGTCAGGTCTTTGCTGTACTTAGAATGCTCATAGAAGTAATTCTTCTCCAAAGTGTTGATATGCTCCAATTGGACTTTGGCCTCGGTATTTTTGGCCTTCGTAATTAATGGCAACAGATTTGGCAGTGCCAGCAGTACCAGGATACCAATAATAACCAGCACCACAAGGATCTCTGTCAGCGTGTAGGCCTTGACCTTTTTAGTAAACCTATTTAAAGTATGTTTGTAACTCATGCAAAAATCTTTTTCTGAAGGATAATTAGATAGCCCTTGAGTTAAATTTTTACTTGACTTTATCAAAAAAAGTTACATTTGTTTTGATGGTTTATTCACTTTTCAGATTAAAACTTCAATTATCGGAAAAGACTGAAAGCGTAGGTTGCTATAGGACTTATAGTATTAACTATTTTTTAAGAATACCAAACTTCATCTACTTTTAGGCTGCGTTCATTAGGAAAGGCTCAAGTGTCACTATAACCGCGTTTTTAGGTAGTATAGGTGGAAAGTTGATAAAGGGTTATAGGTGGAGAATTCGCTGATATTAGGTGATAAAATAAGTATACAGAAATAATTAAAGGAATATACTGCTTTATTGGCCTTTAACGACATTACTTATTAATCCATTTTACCAAGGTTAAGATAAGGAAGTTTAAACCTGTCGTAATGAAAAATCATTTCAAACCATTCCCAAAATATCCAAGGTTTTATGGTAAATGTACGATATAGTCTATTATCGCCCTTGTCTTTTTCCGGGTGCTGACATAAGAAATAGCCATACATCCGCTGACAGCCCCAGTAAGATTTACCTTTACCCCCTTCCTCACTATACGTAAAGCTACCATCGGCATTGCTATAGGTATAGTTTTCCTGTAGTAAAAAAGAAAAAAAAGGAAGATTGCTAACAACAATAATTGCTAATATAGTTAAGATTATCCGCTTTTTCATTTTTATAGTCTTAAAAATTAATTACATGGCCCTTTACTGTTTGGTGTTGTTCCGCCGTTAGTATTCACGTTACTTGCCCCTTTTAAATTTTCAATACTACTGCCTAAGCCGTTCGGGGTCATGCTATAATCCAAAGACATTGTAGCTGCATTAAAACCGGTTACACTATTAGCGTCAGGCAAGGTAATACTACCAGCCTGGCATGCACTATAGACAAAATTTGTGCAATTGAATGTACTTAGGTCATAAGTTGAAGGCGGGTTAGAAATATAGCTTGTAATTTGATTAAATTGAGTTGCACTTACTGTATAAGTAATACTAACATTATAATCAAGGTCGCCGCCATTATTTACAATTTTAGAGGGTGCGTTAAGCTTAGATAAGCCTGTAGCGTCCGGATAGAAGCCTAAAACTTGAGTTACCGAGGTAATGCCATTACTTTTTGTTAAACCAATAGCTACATGACCAACACTATTTGGGCCAACAGCAAAAGAAGTTCCCGGAAACGGCTCTTGGACATATACAGTCACCTGCATCGAAGCACCGGCATTTGCAATGTTGCCAAAACAATCCATAAATTGTTTTGAGTTCACTTTCGTGTGGTCTTCACCGGGTAAATTTACAACAGGAGGTGCTGTACTGATTTCTCCGCCACCGCCGCCGCCGCCGCCTAAATAATCTCCGCCGCCGCCATCAAATCCGCCTTCTCCACCACCCCCTCCATCATCATAAATATAGGTGCTACATATTTGTTCAGAATAAACTGTAAGGATGCCTTCCGCATCAACATAGTTAGCGTCATTCCATTCACATTCCTGTGAAACCTGCACCATGTCAGTTTTTAACATCGACTGGGTAGTGGTGGTGGAAACAGCGGGTTTAATCTTTCCTATTAATTTGCCATTTGATAACACCTCGCCGCCAAGCAACTTATAATCTTGGCCATATATAAATACCCTTCCGGTAAAGTCTGCTGTAGAAACTTTTAGCTTTCTTTGGATGTATAGGACATCAGGAATGATCTCAAGTATTCGTACTTGGATATTCCCATTCGTATCTCGAATAAATACGAGTTTACGATACCCTTGCTTTACCTTTTGAAATGTTGGTTGCCCTTCGAGATGACCTATCCAGTAATTACCCTTTTTATTCTTTAATGACTGTAGTTTCCCCCATGAAATTGCTAATGATGAAAGAGAAAACGTTTTACTTGTTGATTGTCCCTGAAGATTAGTTGATGCAGGCACGTAAGTATCATACCATTCTTTGACCTGTTTCAAGGATAGGTTTTTTACTGAATCACCAATTTGGAGATTTGTTGGGGTAACTAAATGCTGATCTTTTTTACATGATACAATACCAGTCATAATCAGCATTAAACAAATTAATTTTGTTTTCATAGCTTTTCATTAAAGTTTAGCGCCTAATTTTCTGTCTCTGTTTTTTGATTTATGTCAAAATTCTTTTTTTCCCACGGACACGGCTTAACGTTTCCTGGCTTATTCCTAAGTAAGAAGCAATTTGGCCGAGCGATGCTTTCTGAAAGATAGTAGGATGTGATTTTAGCAATAACTCATATCGTTCTTTTGCTGTTAGCGTTCTGAGTAATATGGCCCTTTCTTCACTTTGTATATAATATTTTTCAGTAATGATCCTTCCTATATAATTGAACTCTTTAAAATCGGCATATATAGATTGCAGCTGGTTCCATGTAATAGATTGAATTATGCTTTCTTCTAATAATTCAATATTTTCCGCCGCAGGCTGTTGCGTAAAAAAGCTGTAAACCGAAATCATTATATCACCCTTCCCCATAAACCATGAAGTGCATTCTTTACCGTCATGCGGGTAATAAAATGCACGGGCAAACCCATTTTTTATAAAAAATATTTTCTTGGCTACCTGGCCTTCTTTTAATAATAAATGCTTTTTGGCGTAAGGTTCTTCAACTATGTAACCCGAGAGCGACTGCTGTAATTCTGCAGACAAAGGAGCAATAAAATTCAGGGTTTGTATCAATAAATCCACATCCATACCGCACAAAAACTTATTTAAGACGATTTTGATAATTGTCAAAGTCCTTTACAGCAAAGGGTTTTTACTTTGTAATTAAGAATTGATCGGAATAATAACAGCATTATCCGAGAAATATTGCATAGTAACTAATAAACAGAAGTTCACCGATAAACCTAAGAAATCCTAATATGATTAAATTTTACCAAGTGGCTTTGTTGGTCGTGTTACATTGAAGTAACAGGCGAAGCAACCTTAATTAATATTTTATTTTTTATGTCAAGTAATTATGATGATGAGTTGTACTTCAAAACAGAAGATCGGCTGGGGCAAATTGCAAGTGGTGAAAAGGAGCCGTTAAAAAAGTTTACCGCATCGCTGTTAATTAACCGAAAAAAATTAGATGAACTAAAAAAGCATGTTTCATCAAATCCTTTTAAAGAAAAAAAGGAAGAAATCTTCTTTTTTAAAAAAATCAAGCTCAGGTTCTACAGCCTTCTCATCTTTGAGATAGAATACTACCGGCTTGTAAATTATCTTCCTTCAGGTAATAAGGAACAGCTTACGGTGTACTACCAGAAGGAGTTGAAATATATTGAGTGGCTTTTTATGCAAAACCAGTTCCAGTACCAGTATTTCAGGCTGGGTGCGATTGAGCTTGACCATTTGTACTTTCTCCGCGGGGGCAGAAAAGCAAAGCGTGCTTGTGCCAGAGATACCAGAAACCGACCCGGAATTCTCCACGAGCTACGCCCACCTTTTTTCTAAGTTTAAAGCTTATGAAATGTTAAGGGATCATTTACTAAACGAACTTGATAACATCAATAAAGCAGACAAAAACACTTTTATCAGGTCCGGTAGAAATTATAAACCACCAAGTTGGACAGGGGATATTATCAATGCCACCGACTTAGGTTACAGTTTGTGGGTATCCAATCAGCGAAACAGCAGGAATGCAGAACTAACAGACATCATGCATCGGTTAAGCACTTCTTCAAATGTTGACCTAACGCGTTATATGTGTCTGTTCGTGGAAATTAGGGATAGAAAATTAATCAGTAAGACCCGCTTTATCGACCTAATGCGTGATGCTATCAATATACACATACCCTCGCCCCCCTTGGTATGTATTGTTTTATTGCTGGGAACTTGTTTGCAATTTTCCGCACTTCCTTTTTTGTACTTAGTCTTCAGTGGTAGTTATAAACCAGTTAACGGCGGGAAGATATCATCTTAAAATCAAAGAAAATGAACATATTAAAATTCAGCGAACAAAAGTATGGAGAACTGGAAGACCGGTTAGAGACCGTAAACGGATCATTGTCATCCGGCTTTGAGAAATTTTCCGAATCCCTTTATACCATCACGAAAAACATCAACGAACTAAAAAAAACGATCTCAGAACATCAATTTGAAAATGAAACGCAGGAAATCACTTTCTTTAAAAACGTTTTTCCGAAATTTTATGCCCGGCTGATTTACACATCAGAAGAATACAATATTTCTTCCACAATTCCCGAAGGGACCGATCAAATGATAAGGGATTATTATTTACAGGAACTGGCGATTGTGAAAAGGAGTTTCAATCATCATCAGTTTGCCTATCAGTATTTCCTTCACTCAGAGTCTGCCCTTGATGAAGATTATTTCCTGCGTAAAAACTTCAGGCCATACCATCCCGGCCTGCCACTGCTGGTTTTGGATGAAACAACCGAAACAAACATGGGCTTCCAGTTTGCAAGATTTAGGGCTTATGAAATGCTGCAGACATTCTTAATCAAAAAAATTCAGTCACTATATCAGCGCCCTGATAACACCGTCCTTTCAGAATTGCTTACAGGGAATAACAGGCGCTGGACGGGTGAAAAGATCAACTTGATTGAACTTGCCTACGGGATATTTTATACTGGCCAGATGAACGATGGGAGAGCAGAAATTAATGATATCGTCGCATGGCTGGAAGAAAGCCTCCATATCGAACTTGGCCGTGCCTACCGGAAATTTGTAGATATACGCAGGCGAAAAACAGTCAGCTACACAAAATACCTTGATGAGATGCGCGAGGCCATCCTTTATAAAATAGATGAAAACAATCGTTATAAACCAAAGCCTTTTAAACGGAAACCCAATGAAAATAACACCCAATAAACACCATTCTTTAACACCATTTAAAAGTTGTCAAACGCTTTTTGCCACAATCCTAACCTTTGATACCATAATACAAACAAGATCTTTGACATCCAGGAACGAAGCATTATCCAATTAACAATTGGAAATTTTGCGAAGCTGAGATTACATCAACATAGCGAACGCGCATTGGCAGCCGAGGGGCCGTATTGTAGAATACGACGTGAGTAGTTCCGAACAAAATATTTATAACCTAAAGGGGCCGTGTGCCCCTTTTTTTATATCCGAAATTATGGAAAATCATCAACTGAAAGCCAGGGAGGTCAAAGAAAATTATTCACTAGCTGACCTTTTAACCCGCCTCGGATACCAACCAGCCAAACGAACGCGAAATGAACTATTGTATGTAAGTATGCTACGCGATTCAGACACTACACCATCGTTTTCTGTCAACGATAAACACGGAACTTGGTTCGACTTCGGCGAAGGCAAAGGTGGGAATATAATTGATTTCGCATTGCGCTATTGGCCGGGCTTAACTTTTGGAGAGGTGCTGGAAAAGATCGTTGGAACATGCGAAAGCTCTGTTTGGGGTATATCAAATACAATAAAATACAAGAAGCAGCCGGTGACTGAGAAAGAACCCAGCTATCAAATTTTGGATTTAAAAGACCTGGGCAACAATACCGTCATTAGCAATTACCTCGAAAGCCGTGGGATCAGCAGCGTCGCCGAAGGCAGGCTAAAAGAGGTTTACTATTATGTTGAAGATGACAACAAAAAACGAAGCAACTTCTTCGCGGCCGGCTGGCAAAACGAAAGTGGGGCCTGGGAGATCCGTAATAAGAATTTCAAAGGGTGCCTTGGACATAAAGCGGTTAGCTATATCCCAAATTCTGAAAAGGGGCTGGCCGTGTTTGAGGGATATTTTAATTACCTGAGCTGGCTCACCGAGAACCCGTTCGCACCGGACAGTGTGCTTGTATTGAACACGCTCTCTTTGCTTCAGCCAGGGATTATTAAGGCAAAGGAATTCCTTGACATTGCCCTCTACTTCGATAATGACCCATCAGGACGTCAGGCAACCGCAGATTTCAATGCCGCCTTACCTTGTGCCAGAGACTGCTCCGGTATATATAAAGGGTACAATGATTATAATGATTTGATTGTTGCCGAACGGACCGGTTACCAGATGGACCGCTGAAAACCGAACAAGTTACCTTTTGGTTTTTTCCCTTGCAAGATGTGCGAATGTCCGACAAAAAACCGCTGCGCTCTATTTTTGCCAGCCATCCGCAATCTTGCCCTGAACTTCTCTCCGTACCTCCGCGAAGATCAGGGGGTATCGAAAACTCGCAACTCGTTTTCTCTATGATAGACAATCGCAGCAAAAAAGGCAGGCCTGTTATGGAGTCCGGCAAACGGACCCGAAAAATTGATGTGAGGTTCACAGAAGATGAATATGAGGCCATACTTGAAATGGAAAGGACGCTGGATATCCGAAAAACCGACTTGGTACGTACTCGGCTTTTGCAAGATGTAAGGCTTACGATTGTAAACGCCAAAGAATTGATCACGCTTTTAAATAGTATTGGGGCAGAAATTGGCAGGTGTGGAAACAATATTAATCAATTAGCTAAATATGCTAATGTGCTTACATTAAAAGGTGTGTTGTCACCGGTAGTCAGCGAACGGTTCAATTTGCTTTTCGAGCAATATATCGGCAATCAACAAGCTTTGGAAATTGCATTAAGGAAAGTCATCCGGCTTGCAGGAAAGTAATTAGGTTACAGGTTCATTTAGATAAAGTTCGTCAAGAACAAGTTCACAAAGAACTGTCTGAAACTGTACTTGTTCGTTCCGCACTTGATCGGAGAGAATCTGTTCGCCAAGAACCTGTTCCAAACGAAACTGTCTGCGCAGCACTTGTTCAATAGGAATTTGTTCTAAAATAATTTGTTCACTGAAACCGGTTTACTTATGAACAAGTTCACTCCAGACTTGCCCTCAGTGGACAAGTTCATAGTAAACAAATTCCCTCAACCATGATCGTTCATATCCTGCCGACTGCCTCCGGCTTTCCCGCCGTTAATTACAATATGGACAAGGTTGACCGGAATAAAGGGGAACTGATGAGGGTATCCGGTTTTGGCGCTTTGCAGGGGTTACAGCAACTGCGGCCTGAAGATTACAAAATTTATTTGCGTATGCTTTCGGCAACCAATAAGCATGTCAAACGGCCGCAGTTTCATGCCGTCATTTCCGCGAAAGGAAAAGAATTTAATAAGCATGAATTAACAGAGATCGCTGAAAAATGGCTAAGTGCAATGGGTTACGGACAACAGCCTTATCTGGTTATTTTCCACAAGGATACCAATAACAACCATGTGCATGTCGTGACGACCCGTGTTGATCAGGCAGGTAAAAAAATCAGTGACCGTTTTGAAAAGATCAGGGCAGTGCAGCAATTGAATATCATAATGGGTATTGACGTTAAACATAACGCAGCAAACGACATTGCTTCCGCCTTATCCTATGGGTTCGCAACCAAAGCGCAGTTTATGATGGTCCTGGAAAGCTGGGGCTATGTTTTAAGAGAGATGGACGGTAAGCTGCAGGCGTTCAAATATGGCAAGCAGCAGGGTGAAATCGATTTAAAATCTATTAGCGAAAGGATGCTGACTTACACGCCCGATAACGACAGGAGGATGCAACTAAAAGCTGTCTTTCATAAATACACGGAGATTGCTTCTACTACCCTCATTAAAGGTCGTTCCGGTTACAGTTCTGATTTTTCTGCCTTGCTGAAAAAAAAGTTCGGGATCAACCTGCTGTTTCATGCATCAGGCGATAAGCCGCCGTACGGGTACACGGTTATCGACCATGCCGGAAAACAGGTTTATAAAGGCGGTGAAATCATACCGTTGACGGAAATGCTGGGGAAACGACATACGAAAGCAGAATTGGCAGAGGAACCTGCATTTTCAGCTGATCTAACTAGCGTTCCACAATCGGTCACTCCAGAACATGCCGCTTATTATGCTGCCTTGTTGAAGGCCGCCTTGCATAACTATCAGGAATTGGTTCAGGGCCTGCAGCACCAGGGCCTAATGATTTGCCGGAACGGCGAAAGTTTTAACCTGGTTGACCCCAGTACAGGTATATCCATTAATATAGAAGGATTACTCAATGGAAAAGACTACGCAGCAGTAGTCGAAAACTTCAGCCAGTTAAAGGAGACTGGCGAGGAGCTATACCGGCAGCCCCGTCCAGTCCATGGAGTTGACCTGGCTTCAGATATTGACGACGAAGCTATACATGGCCGCAACCGAAGACGAAAGAAAAAAGCCCGGACAAATTCACGCTAATAAACTCATTTATCTATGGTCATTATTATCGGCAACCAAAAAGGCGGGGCAGGCAAAAGCACGCTTACCGTCCTGCTTGCCAACTACCTCTCGGCTACCAAAGGCTGTACTGTAACGGTGCTGGACATGGACTACCAGCAATCCATTTCGCAAAAGTTTGAAAAAGCGAAAATACTCGAAAACGAAGAGCATTACCAGGTGCTGGCTTTTAGCCTACACGATTTTCCGCAAATGGAAGGCACCATCCTACGGAACCCCAAAGAGCTTGTATTGATCGACCTCCCCGGAAAGCTGGATGATGATGGCCTGATCCGAGTCTTCAAAGCCGCTGAAATTGCCATTTGCCCCTTTTCCTACGATGAGTTCAGCTTTGAATCAACCGTTCCGTTCGCTTTAGTGCTTAAAAAGATCAACCCTGACGTTCAGGTGCTGTTCGTGCCCAACCGAATCAAGGCAAATGTAAGGTATGAGATCAAAGAAGAAGTAAACGAGCAGCTCAACCAGATCGGCATGGTAACAGCTGCCATTAGTGACCGTATCGATTTCCAGCGCATCGATACCTTTCAGACACCCGTTGCTGTACAGGCGGTCATTGTACCTGTATTTGAACAAATATACCGCGAACACATTGAACCCAACTTATGAACGAAATTAAAACTCTCGCCGATCAGCTCAGAAGCCGGATGGCCAAGCCGGATACGCCGGAAAAAACATTAAAGCCCGATAAGAAGAAACCCGGCAAGCCGAAAGAAATTCCGGCGATCGTGGAGCAGTTGTGCACGCTCGATGTAAGCGCCAATAAAACAATGATCCATGCACGGGTGGATAGCCAGACGGCTCATCTGATTCATCACCTGAAGACGGCTACCGGCATCGAGGTCAGCCGACTGATCTGCTTTTCTATCCGTCACTTATTTGAGCAGCACCCGGAACTGAAAACTATTATTAAAGAACATTTAGAAAAATTTGAATTATGAGCTGGAAATTTTTTCGCGACAGGCGCGACCCGCACTACGATGAGATCATTGACCGCATCAAAGCTTACAGCAAACCCGGAGAGCGGCGCTTGGTGCATTTTCGGCTGGATAATCAGACGATATTTCTATTGAACCAGATAAAAGCGGCAACCGGTGTCAATGTACAAATGATGATGGCTTTTGCGGTTGGTGAACTTATGAAACAACATCCTGAACTAAAAACGATTGTCAAACAGTTTCTTCAAAAAAATGACATATGAACTGGTCACATTTTTTAACCGTATTGGCCGGGATCTATGGTCTGTACTACATCATCATTATACTGTTCGACATGGCGACCGGTAAGCGGAACGCAGCAATAATGGAGGCGGCCCATGAGCTTACATTTTCCGAAAACATCGTACCTACAAAATTAACTGTAGAATCTGGGCCCGCAGAGATACATGACGCATACACACGCGCAAACGAACCAACAGCCACCCAAAAAGATAATCCAGAAATGATCGGCTCGGGCGGTGTAGTCATCGACAAACTTTTCAAACTGTGCAAACAGGAAGCGGTCATTTTTACCCGCGCGGTAAGCTTTTAAAGATTATGAGATTCACAACGACATTTTGCTGCTGCCTGCTGGCATTGGGCGCAATGGCGCAGCCTGGCATATCTGAAATGCAGCAGGCACAGCAGAATTTAAGATCAACCTTCTTTTCGGCACTGGACTGTTCTCTCGTGCTGGGCACCATCTTTGGTATTATTGGGGCCGTCCGCGTATACCATAACTGGCAGATGGGCCATCCGCGCATCGATGAGCAAGTGGCCGCCTGGTTCTTTGCCGCATTCTTTATGGTGCTGGCCGGCGTATTTTTAAAGGCAGTATTTGGCATTTAGCCGATTAATGCCCATAATTACATTACCCAGCGGTTTCCTGATGATCAGGAGCCGCTTTTTTTATTCCATAAATTTAAATATCCCTAATATGAACAAACTTAAAAAAATCTTAGCCACCGCGGTGGTCTTTGCTGTTGGCACAGCATCCTCCTTTGCCCAGAATGGTGTAACCGGTTTAAATTCCGCAACCACTTCCCTTAAAACCTACGTAGAGCCGGTAACCAATGTTACGCTGGTGATCGGTGGAATTGTCGGCATTGTCGGTGCAATCCGCGTCTATTCCAAATGGAACTCCGGCGACCAGGACATCAATAAAGAGGTAATGGGCTGGGGGGGCAGTTGTGTTTTCCTCGTGGTTTCTGCCGTGGTGATCAAAGCTTTTTTTGGCCTAACCTAATGGCTAAGCAATTCCAGGTATACAAAGGGCTGCAACGGCCCCTTGTATACCGCGGTTTTAAAGGCAAGTATATCTACTGGGGCGTAGGCGCCTTACTGGCAGGTCTGGTCATGGGCGCACTGATAATGGCACTGGTAAGTATGTGGCTGGGCCTCATTGTCCTGATTGCAGGAATCGCCGGTGGGCTTGTCTTTATCGCCGGAAAGCAAAAAAAGGGGTTGCATATCAAAACCCGCCCAACAGGCATATTTATTCACCAGGTTAACTTCAAGAAATTGCATCGCTATGGCCGTAAAACAAGTATTTAATATACCGTACATCGGTATAGATCATTATGCAGGCACTGATATTTTAATAGGATCCGGCGGCGAATGCTCGGTAGTGATCAGGGTCACCAACCCAGTTATACGATTTTCGGGTGCAACGGCCGCCTATGATGAGTTCCATGCGCTGATGATCAATATTGTCAAGATCATGGGGGACGGCTACCTGCTGCAAAAATCAGATGTGCTTAGTAGAGAAAGGTACCCCCTGAAAGAGAGCGGAGATTACCTGCAACAAAAATACAACGACCACTTTGCCGGGCGGGATTACCTCAAAGTTACTACTTACATCACCCTTACCCGCGAAGTTCGCAAGGGTGCCTTTTATGTATTTGATAAGAACGCACTACGCGATTTCAGCCAGCAGTTGGACAAGGTGCTGGCCATCCTAATAGCGGCGAAAACAGCACCGGTAATACTCAAAGAGGCCGAGCTTAATTTGCTGGTCATGCAGTTCCTGGCCATGGACTTCAAGCCGGAAAGTATCGTACTTAATAACTTTTCGCCTAATAACATTGAGATCAGGATGGGCGACCGGGCCATCCGTAATATCCCGCTGATCAATATAGATATTGTCGACCTACCGCCAACAGTTTCAACGCATATCGAGATGAACGAAAAGGAAACGCTGCGCGGTTTCCCGGTAGATTTTCTTTCCTTTTTGTTCCGGGTACCGGACTTTGAGGTAATTGTGTTCAACCAGGTCATTGAAATCCCTAACCAGTTCATGACGCTGAAAAAGTTGGAGCTAAAAAAGAAGCGTCATTCCGGTATACCTGACCCCGCTAATACTTTATGTGTTGAAGACATCGACCTGCTGCTAAATGATGTGGCACGCGAAAGCCAGTTACTCGTAAATTGCCACTTTAACATTGTTCTGGCAGCGCAGCAGGACAAGATCCAAAAGGCTGCGAACTTCATCGAAAGCGCACTTTTCGGTTTAGGGATCATAGCTAGCAAGAACGGCTATAACCAGTTAGAACTTTTCCGCTGTGCCCTGCCAGGCAATGCGGTGGAGCTGAAAGGTTATGATTGGTTCCTGACCACCTGCGATGCAGCCATTTGTTTTTTTTTGAAGGAATCGATGCCACTCGATGAGCCGTCCGATTTTTTAGTACGCTTCACTGATAGACAAGGCATACCTGTAGGCATTGATGTGGCCGACCTGCCCATGCGCACTAACCGGATAAATAACCGTAACAAATTTGTATTAGGCCCAAGCGGATCAGGAAAGTCTTTCTTTATGAACAGCCTTAGTGACCAGTACATGCGCTACAATATGGATATGGTGATCGTCGATACCGGGCATTCTTATTCAGGCCTCTGTTCCTATTACGGCGGAAAATATATTACCTATACTGATAAGAAGCCGATTACCATGAACCCTTTCCAAATCAGGGAAGACGAGTACAATATCGAAAAAAAGGACTTTCTGAGTACACTCGTTGGATTGCTTTGGAAAGGTGCCGACGGTGTCTTCAGCCAGGTTGAACGTGACGTGATCAGCCATGTGATCAGTGCTTATTACCAGCAGTATTTCAACAAGGAAACATTACCGCAGTTGTCTAAAAAAGAACAGTACGCCATCCGTAAAACTGTATTGGAAAATATGAAGGGCGGTACAGGGGTCATTCCCTTTGAAGGTTTCGAGATCGAGGTTTTGGATGAACAATTAGCCGACGAACTGTCAAAGGACGATCAAAGCTTGGTAGACGGGCTGCTTCACTCCGGGGATTCGCGCAAGCCGGGGGATGGCAACCCTTTCCGTGCCGCTTATGATGAGAAGTTCCACCAGGCAGTAAAGGAGGCACAACTGCGCCGCAGGAAGGCGCAGAACCACCCACATATCGATGTATTGGATTTCAATAGTTTTTACGAATTCGCGCTTTGGAAAATTCCGGAGATCAAGCAGGAAGAACGCATACCATTTGATGTAGATGAGTTCCGCTACGTATTGAAGAAATTTTATAAAGGCGGCGAGTTCGCACCTATCCTAAATGAACCGGTCGATTCATCGCTGTTTACAGAGCGCTTTATCGTTTTTGAGATTGATGCCGTAAAGGAAAACCGGGTGCTATTTCCGATTGTGACACTTATTATTATGGATGTTTTCATCCAGAAAATGCGCTTCCGTTCATCCCGCCGAAAGGCCCTGGTCGTTGAAGAGGCCTGGAAAGCGATTGCCAGCCCTTTGATGGCAGGCTACCTATTATATCTATATAAGACCGTCAGAAAATTCTGGGGTGAGGCCATTGTGGTGACACAGGAACTGGGCGATATCATCGGCAACGCAGTTGTAAAGGACAGTATTATAAATAATTCCGATACGATCTGCTTGCTGGATCAAACCAAGTTCAAGGACAATTACGGCGAAATAGCCGCGCTGTTGTCTATCAATGAGACCGAACGGAAGAAGATTTTTTCCATCAACCAACTTGAAAACACGGAAGGCCGCGGCCGCTTTAAGGAAGTGTACATCCGGCGCGGTGCCATTGGTGAAGTTTATGGCGTGGAAGTATCCTTGCACCAGTATCTCACCTTCTCGACCGAAAAGCCGGAAAAATCAGCACTGGAAGTATATATCGAGTATTATGGCCGCTATCAGCGCGCGCTGGATCTATTTGTTGCTGACTTTCTACAAAGTAATTTAACGCTGGGCCAATTCGTCGGCCATATCAACCAAAATGAAAAACCATTTTCTTATGATCCCTATGAAGATAATTATAATCCTGATCCTCCTGCCCTTGCTGCTTTGTAAAGCGGTATTCGGCCAGGAAATCGTTGTGGACCCGGCGACATCGGCAGCCATTGCGGTCAACAGCTCGGTGATAAACGGCCAGTTAAATACCACCAATAACAATCTCAACCTCATACAGAAAGGCCAGCTGGCCGTTACCGGGCAACTGGTCATTGTTAACGACCTGCAAAATAAAATATACACCGGACTTAGCCAGGTTGCATCAGTCATCAGCAACCTCACTTCTATTAAAGAAATAGCCAGTTGCGGCACCGATATTATAAATGATGTCGGCCAGGCGGTCACCATTGCCAAATCAAACCCGGTGTTACTCTTATTTGCCGAAAAAGGCGCAAGAGAATTTCAAACGCGGGCAGTAACGCTATCGGCAGACGTCAATGCCTTTGTATTAAAGGGTGGAAATAATCTGATGGATGCCGGTGAACGCGGCAAACTGCTGAACCATATCGAGAGCGAGATGCAAATCCTGCGGGGCATTGCCTATGGTATGGGCCGTGCGATGTACTGGGCCAGGATACGCGGGATCTGGGCTTCGCTCAACCCCTGGGAAGAATGGAAAAACATGGACGTGCAAATTGCCAATGATGTAATCAATAATGCTAAATACTTAAAGCAATGAAAAAAATTAGTCTAACGCTGCTTTTTGCTTTCAGCTTTTTGCTTTCGGCTTTTTCACAGCAAAGCACCCTCGACATTGAAGCCATGCATCAGCTGATCGACCAGTCCAAATCCGAGCATACCCAACAGGTTAACGCCCGGAACAACCAGGCAACCATCACGGCTAATGAACAAGCGAACCTGACACTTCTTACTAAAATGAAGGACTTATACCGAACCTTACAACAGCGCTACAATACGCTGGGCATAGCGATCAATATTGCCGACATCGGTATTTACGCCACACCGGAAATAAGGCAGATCGTGCGGTACCAAGCCCAGATTATAAGCATGGTCGAGAAAAATCCGGCTATCGCATTTTTAGGTTACCAGACGGAGTTAGAATTTGTTGAAAAAGCGCAAGTGTTAATAGGTTACGTAACCGGGCTTACCCTATCGCTGGGCGATGTGAACCAGATGAAGGCTTCAGACCGCAAGCTACTATTTGATTATGTGCTCATGCAGCTTTCAGAGATACAGGAACTGTCAGGCAAACTCGTCAACACGCTTGCCTATTCCAATTTATCCTCGCTGCTGCATTCGATCAACCCCTTTCAGAATTATATAGACCAGGATAAAAGCGCTGCAGAAAGCATTATCCAAAACGCCAAATACCTCAAACAATGAAAAACAGGTTCCTTTTCTTGCTTTCAGCCTTTTGCTTTACGCTTTCAGCTTATGGGCAGCAATACGTTTTTGACCCAAAATACTTTGCCTCCGTTGAAGCTAACCAGGCCGTGCGCAGCAGCGCCGAGGAAACACATAACCAATATTTGGGAAAGATCAATAACAATATTGAAGACTTGAACACCAACATTGGTTCAGTAGTATTAGCCCAGACGATTATTTACAATGGACTATCCAACGTAAATTCCGCGCTGAAGGATGGGTTGGAGGTCAAATACATGGCGACCATTACGGCTGACATGATGGATTATCTCAACCAGTCATTGGCACTTGGAAAATCCGATCCGTACCTGCTTCTGTTTGCTTCCAACATAGCCAATGAGATGAAGACAAGGTCGGTTGCGCTGGTCAGCGAAGTTTCAAATTACATTTTAAAGTCGGGCGGGAATGTGCTTGCTGACTACAACGGCCGCGACCAGCTGCTAAAAAAAGTAACGACCGCACTGCAAATTTTGGATGGGCTGGCCTACGGTACATGGCGTGCGATGTATTGGGCGAGGGAACGACGCATAGTCGCCGCTGTTAACCCCTGGCAAAACTATATCAACAAGGACAAATACTTCGTCCAGCAAATTATTAACAACGCAAAATACTTACAACAATGAAAAAAATATTATTGCTTTTAGCTTTATGCTTTAGCCTTTTTGCTTCCTATTCGCAAGCCCTTATCAAAGATGATGCGGTTGATAATCAAAGCCAGCGCATGGTTTTTCAACAATGGGACCAAAACAAGTTCTATCCCAAAGCCGGTTTTTTAAGTTTGAACCCTTACTACTGGCTGGTCTGGGGTTTGTTTGACCCTAATTACCATAAGAACGATCTACGTCCATTGAGCGCGGCAGGGCCACAGACCCAGCGGCTGGCGCTGGTCGGTACCATGAACGGTATCGACAACCGCTATAAACTCCAAGCCGACACTGCAAGGAACACGGCCCTATCCCAAATTGCTGCACAGTCAGGTTTATTATCGGATGCGGACCCTTTATGGCTGCTGTATTATAAAGAGCAATTTAATTCTTTACTGAATTATTCACCGGGCAACATTTTAGGCGGATTATCGCCACAGGTCATCGGAAAATTGGTTTCTGAAGGGACGTACAGTTGGTATACGAGCGAACTTGACAAATTAAAGGAACGGCTTAATGGTGCCAGATTAGCTGATATGGACCACGGTTCCAGGATCATGGCGTATTACAGGATGCTGAATGAATACAAGAATTTATCGTCAGTTTGGGCGATCCGTACCTCCACCTCGCAGATGACGCTCGACATGGCAGGCCGCCAACAAGCACTTCATAAGGGCACGGTTACAATCCCCAACTGGACGCCTAACAGCGATGTTCAGATCGCCAACAAGATTTTGCGGGACGCTAAATATTAACCACATGCGAAAGAAGATTATTTATCTATGCCTGCTCTTTTCCTTTTGGATAACGGCAGGATTTGCCCAGACGGCAACGGTAGATACGGCTATCAGCCGCAAGTCCCTGCAATATCTGCAGGGTGATGCGGTCTACGAAACGGGTATAATGGTGTTTTTAAAGGGCCTCAAAAATTCGATCTGGACACATTTCGATTTGTTCATTTCCGATGCCCAGGCGCTGGCGGCTATTTTTATGATCATCTTTTTTGCCATCAAAAGTTATGAAATGATGGTCGGCGACAAGCGCATGGAGATCATGCCGCTCCTTCGCCCGTTTGGGCTAGCCATGATCATTATCTGGTGGGGCGGGTTTGTCAAAATGATCGCCTTCCCAACCGATCTGGTTGCCGAGCAAACCGAGCAGATGTTTGATAGCGTGCAAAGCGAGGTGGACGGGCTTCGGATCACCCGGGCGAACCTGATGCTACAGGTTGCTAATTCCTTGTACTCTTTTCAGGCCCAGGCCGAAGTGGCCGAAAAAGAAAGTGATTCCTGGTATGGACAAGCCTGGAACACGGTGACCAGCACGGTCAAACAGGGCATTGCCGATGTGGTATCGCCTTTACTGGAACTTAAAAACCGGCTGACGGTGGGTATGCAGCTATTGTTTACCCAATTGCTGGAATTAATCGGCATTTGGATATTGCGGATTGCCGTCTATATCATCTTTATGATACAGATCATTTATTCCTCCATCCTGATCATATTAGGGCCATTCTCCGTGGCCGTAAGTATCCTGCCTGCTTTTCGGGATAGTTTCAGCACCTGGATCGCCCGCTTTATTTCGGTCAACCTTTACTCCGGTATCGCTTACCTGATCATGTACCTTTGCGGTTTGATGCAGCAATATGCGCTGACGTCTGAGATCAGCAAATACCAGGAACTGGTCGGAAACAACGGCGCTGCCGATATGGCTAAAATGGCGGTTTTTGCGGGAAACGGTATCCTTTCTTTCGGTACGGTTATCATCGTTTTCGTGATCGGCGCCATTTGTATGTTCACCGTCCCCAGCATTTCTACCTGGATAATTTCCACTTCCGGAATCAGCTCTGCCGCTTCCAATTTTGGCCGGGGTGCCACCACCATGGCCGGGGCCACGCGAGTTGTCGGCAGTATCATTTAACCCTTTTCCTCTCTATTATGATCGTTAAAAATATCGAAGCCAAGATACGGCTCGCAACACGAATAGCATTTGGCAGTTTTTTTACAGCTATCATCTTATCAGCTATTTGCTGTTCTTATGCGTACCGACAAGTAAGCGATGCGCGCAGAAGTATTTACATCCTTAGCAATAATGTGCCGTTACAGGCCAGCCGGACGGATGTGGAAATGAACCGGCCGGCCGAGTACCGCGCAGACGTGGAACTTTTCCATTCCTCATTCTTTTCACTTACACCTGATGATAAATTCATCGAATACCAACTCCGGAAAGCCATGTACCTGGTGGATCAGTCGGGGGTCGACCAGTACAACAACCTCAAGGAAAACGGCTATTTCAATTCAATCCTATCCTCCAGTTCCGTCATCACCTTGCAGACCGATTCCATTGCACTGGATATGTCCAGGCGGTACTTCCGCTATTATGGCAAATTAAAGATCGACCGGCGCAGCTCCACGGTGATCCGTTCGTTGGTAACGGAGGGTTATCTCAAAGACATCCCGCGCAGCGATAATAATCCCCACGGGGTGCTGATCATTAACTGGAAGACACTTGAAAATAAAGACCTCGAAAATGTTCAAAAAAATACATTCTAACCGCGATCCCAGGGATACGCTGTATAGTGAGTTAACAAAGGAGTTTTCTGTCTACGTCGGGAAAGGAAAAGGAATCTTTAAAAGTTTAATCTGCAGCTATCCGCGTTCTGTTCTTCTCTTTATGACCGTCCTGCTGGTGGCTTCCTTAATTATTGCAGTTGGACTGCATTACAAAATAGTGCCTGAAGACCGGACGGCTAAACAAACAAAGGCCAGGCCTGCGCCGGCAAAAGAAGGGTTTGATAATATCATAGCCGTCGGGATTGCCCTGAAACAAACCCTCCGGTTAAGTAGGCAGGTGGACAGTATCACGGCAAGGAAAACCTTAACAAAAACGGATAGCCTCATTTTATTTCAAGACCTGGACAGCCTGCAGCATATCCGTATCAATTTAAACCAATGACAGCTATGAACATCAACTTCAAACAACCCAAATATATTGTACCACTTATCCTGCTGCCCTTCTTATGTTTATTCTTTTTTGTTTACCACAGCGGCTCTGCCGCAAAAAAAGGTGAGGAAAAGAAACAAAACGGTCTCAATGGCACGGTCGGCCAGACCTCCGGCGATGTGCAGAAGAAACAATTGGAGGATAAGCTTGACGCCTACCGGAATACTTATAAGGAAGGCGACGGGTCAACAGCGGTGAATCCCTTGCCCTCCGAGAAAAGTAGCAATCCCGCTTATACTAGTGCTTATTCGGAAAAGGAGAAGCGGATGCTGGATTCTATTAACCAGGCCATGAAATCCAAATATGGTCAGATAACAAAAGCACCTGACGGGCGCAGCAACCGGATGGCGAGTAACAATGACGAGGCAATGGTCAAAGCCTTAAACGGTTTGCGGAACAGGCGTTCCGAAGTAAGTGGCCCCGGCACAAACGCCCAGAGAGAAAATGACCCGATGGAAACCTTCCGCCATCAAATGGCCTACCTGGATAGTATGAACAAGGCCAGTGATCCGCATGTAAAGGCCGAACGTCAGAAAAAAGAAACGTTAGCAAAAGCTGCAGCGCAGAAAGCCGATGAACCAAAACTAACCGTAAAGCTGGCGGATGCTACAGCGCCCGAGTTTAATACCGTACGGTCGGAACAGCATCCTGATTTTATCAAAGTCGTGATCGACGAGAACCTGACCGGATATGCCGGGTCGCGTATCCGTCTAAGGCTACTGGATGATATCCAAGCTGGCAACTTTCTGATTAAAAAAGGGACTTATTTATTTGCGCTGATCACCGGCTTTTCGGGCCAACGCGTTGAGCTTTCGGTTAAATCGATCTTATATGAAAATAAGATCCTGCCTGTAAAGCTGAGCGTATACGACCTGGACGGCCTGGCCGGACTTTACGTTCCCGAATCCGCTTTCCGTGATTTCACCAAAGACCTGGGGACTAATACTGTCCAGGGCGTTACCCTCGAAGGCAGCGGCACTGGATCGGCAGCCAGCCAGTTTGCCATGAGCACCGCCAGTAAAATGTTTCAATCGGCATCATCGGCGGTCGCCGGGTTGGTCCGTAAAAATAAAGCCGAGATCAAATACAATTCTTACCTCTATTTAATCGATAACGAAGCGCTGGAAAAAGCGCAGCAACGCTACTAACTATGAATAGAATACTTTATTGCCTTGCCATCATTTGTATGGCAAGCCTGCATAACTATGCCCAGCATACGCCTTTCGCGAAGGGTTTGCGAAAAAACGCACTGCCTGTCGTTTACCTGCCGGAAAATGTTTCCGTGCAATTTATCTCGCCCGAACCCATCCAATATGTAGATATATCGGCAAAGTCGGTCATAGGCGATCTTCCGCTTAAAAACGTCCTGCGGATCAGGTTCAAGGACTCGGTAAAATCTACAGATGCGGTACTTACGATTGCGGGAGAAAAATTTATTGCCCAGTATCATATCGTCAAAGCTGATTCTATCACCGCCAGGGACTGCAGTACGAAAATCGAAATTGGGCCGGCTGATACCAAACCGCTCGATATCTCAGGCATCGGGCTTTCACAGGTTCAAATGAAGCGCATGTCACTGGCGCTTTTTTGTAAGCGGCCAGAGAGGGGAATTGAACATACCAAAGCATTCGGTTTGAAAGCTTCGCTGTATCATTTGTATACTGCCGGTGATTACATTTTTGTCGACATAGGTTACCGGAACAAGACGAACCTTTCATACAGTATCGAGAATTTCCGTTTTCACATCGATGATCAAAAGATCACCAGGGCCACTAACGTACAGTCAGTGGAATTGCACCCGGAATTTATCTTATTTGGCAACCCATTGTTTCAAAAAACCTATCGCAATGTTTTTGTCTTAAAGAAATTCACCTTTCCGGGCAACAAAATATTACATATCGAACTCAGCGAAAAGCAAATTTCCGGCAGGGCCATCACCCTGGATATCACCTACCAGGATGTGCTGGACGCAGACATTATCCCGCTATAATGAACCCTTTACACTTATTGGAACCCGACGAACGTGAGCGGTATGATTACCTGCAACTGGTTTTTGAGGAAGAATTCGAAGAGGCGCACTTGGCTTTTATGGTTAATGGCATCCTGGTCTATGAGCTGCTGAACCTGCTGGCTGCCTGCGCTTACCTGTTTGATGAATTCGGGTTTCCTGAAAATGCTGACAGCCGCTTGCTACGCTACGCAGTTACCGGAACTATTATCGAATACCTGGAAGGAGATTAATATCATGGCTTTTAATAGTTCAAAAAAACTGGCCGGTAATATCGATGCGCTGCGCATAGCCTTATCCGGACAGGAAAGTTACAGCTTTGAAGAAACCGAGATATTGAAAGGCTATTCCGGATTTGGCGGCCTGAAAGCAGTCCTGTTTGATCCAGGTGAAATAGAAGACTGGGTAAAACAAAACGCATCGGCTAACGACCTGCGTTTATTTCCGCAAATGGTCCGACTGCATGCCTTGTTGCAAGAAAAGCTGAAAGGTGAGGGTTATAAAACCGCGGTTGATGCCATGAAAAGCAGCATCACAACGGCATTTTATACACCGGACCTGGTGCCAAGCGCGCTTTATGCGGCCATGAAAGAAAATGAAATTGTGCCGCAACGGTTGTATGAGCCAAGCAGTGGGGCCGGCGTATTCATAACCGAGGCGCTAAAAACTTTCACCGAATTGCAGGAGATCAACGCGGTGGAAAAGGATGTACTAACCGGCAGCATTCTCACTGCAATCGCCCGTTCATTTCCCGTGAAGTCTCAGGTCCAGGTCCGTGGCTTAGAGGAAACGGCCGTAACGGAAAAGGGCAGGTATGATTTCATTACCAGCAATATCCCTTACGGGAATTTTCGGGTGTTCGACCCGGCCTACCAGGGCAGCGCAGTCACCTTAAAAATCCATGACTACTTTTTTGCAAAGGGACTGGACAAATTAGGGGACGGCGGTTTGCTGGCTTACCTCGTTACCGATGCTTTTTTGAACACCGCTTCCAATTCACTGGCGCGCAAGCATGTGTTTACTTCAGCAAACTTTATTAGCCTTTCGGTCTTGCCGGACAACCTCATGAAGGACAACGCCAATACTGAAGCACCAAGCCATTTGCTGGTGGTTCAAAAGAACGATTTCAAAGAAGCGTTTACCGCAGCAGAACAGCTGCTGCTCGAAACAGTCGAACAGGAAAACAGTTACGGAAAGTTTTCAGTCAATGCCTATATCGAACGCCACCCGGAATTATTATTGGGCGATACCCGGGGCGATGGTAAGAACCAATATGGAAAGGCGAGCAGGATGCTTTGGCAAAAAGGCGACTTGCAGGCGATCCGGGAACCCCTTTTCCAGCAAGTTGCAGCTGGGCTAAACGCCAATTTTGATATGGACCGTTGGAAGGGCTTGCAGGAAAAGCTAGCTTCGGAAAAACAGGAAGTAACAAAACCGATAGCAAATGTCCGGCTATTTACCTTTTTAAATCTTCCGGAAGTTACGCCGGATAAAAATGCCGGCCAGGGGCAGCTCGGGTTATTTGATGCACCCAATATCGACAATAACCTTGCGCAGAGGTACTTGTCCGATTTGGACAGGTCCTTTATTGACCCTTCGACTGGCAGGCAGATCAGTACGGTCCGTACTACCGTAAGGCCGGACCATGATAGTATTGTCCTCGTCACCGCCAGGGCTAAACAGTCCGGGCGCTATCTCTACAAATTATACAGCAATGTCCGGGAACTCGGCTTTTCCAATAAGTGGGTCAGTGGAAACACGCTGGGGTTTGAGTTAAAAGCATTGTCGGCGAAGCTTAAACAGTTCAGCCATGACTACCGCTATGAGGGTGACAAGAGCCTCGAACCGGCCTTCGAACTAATGGCTGACCGGCCAGTGGCTTTTACCGCGCTCAAACCTTTTTATCTCAGGAATACTTTGGTAATCCATGAGGGAAAGGCCGGCCTGATCGATGTGATTGAGAACGGCCAGGCGGATTTTAAGCCGTTTGAAAACCAGCAGGACAAGGATTTCTTTCGCATTTATACCGCTTTGCGGGACAGTTACCTCGAATTGCATGCAAAGGAGGCGGAAACTTTACAGGTGCAGCCCCACCTCCGCGTACTACTTAACCGGAGCTATGAAAGTTTTACCGGCAAATTCGGTGGCCTCAATAAAAGCAATAACCGCAACCGTTTGCTGCAGGATGCCGCCTTTGGCTTTACCATCTTGTCTTCATTGGAACGCCGTGAAAATGATGCCTGGATCAAAGCGGATATCTTTTTCGGTCCGGTATTTCCACACCAGGAAAACCTGCATACCGACGATCCGGCAGAAGGGCTGGCCCGCTGCCTGAACGACAAGGGCTTTGTTGACTTGGGCCATATCGGCAAAATGACCGGGTTAAGTGAATTTGAGGTCATCCGTCAGCTGGACGGCAAAATACTGATGAACGCGGCCAGCAGTAGATGGGAAACAACGGATGGTTACCTGTCCGGTAATGTTGTTCAGAAATTGTCGCTTGCGGAACAAGCAGGGGCTGACAAACCCGAAGACTTACAGATCGCACGTAGCTTGGCAGCCATGCGGCGCGTTCAGCCGGAAAAGATCCCCTTTGAATTATTGGATTTTAACCTAGGCGAACGCTGGATGCCGCTCCGTTATTATGAACAGTTTGCCAGTGACCTGTTTAGCCTCGATACCAGCATCGAATATTTTTCCTCTGTAGATTCCTTTAAAGTACATTACAAAAACGGCAATGCCAAGACAGATGAGGAGTTTGCCATTTTGCCCAAATCAGGCATCAAAATGAAGGGCGCAGCGCTGCTGGAACATGCGCTCGAAAACACCAGTCCCTATTTCAGCTATAAAATCGGCTCCGGCGATACGGCCATCCGTGTTCCCGATAATGAAGCGATCCAGTTGGGCCACCAGAAAATCGAATCAATCCGCAGCCGGTTTGAGGAATGGCTGCGCGACCTGCCCGGAACAGAAAAAAACAGCATTGAAGAGTTATACAACAACACCTTCAACTGCTATGTTTTGCGCGAGTATGACGGCAGCCATTTAGTCTTTCCGGGACTGGACAAAAAAGCTTTGGGCATCGAGGACCTTTACAGTTCGCAGAAAAACGCCGCATGGCGCATCATGCAGAACCGCGGTGCACTCATCGACCATGAAGTAGGACTGGGTAAAACTTTGACCATGATCGTTGCGGCGCAGGAGATGAAGCGTTTAGGAATCGTGCAAAAGCCCATGATCCTGGCGCTGAAAGCTAACGTGGGCCAGATCACCGACACATACCGCAAGGCCTATCCGCAGGCAAAATTACTTTCACCTGGGGAAAATGACTTTACGCCCGTTAAAAGGCAGGGACTGTTTCACCAGATCAAAAACAACAACTGGGACTGCGTCATCCTGACCCATGACCAGTTCTGTAAAATACCGCAGTCGCCGGAAATTCAACAGCAGATATTTGAAACGGAACTGGACAATGTCGATAACGACCTGGCAACGCTTAGGTCTTTAGGCGGCGAAATTTCACGTTCGATGCTCAAAGGCCTGGAACTGCGGAAGACAAACCTTCAAGCTAAGCTAAAATCGGTTTTGTATGCCATCGACAATAGAAAGGATACGGGTATCAATTTCCAGGAAATGAACATCGACCACCTCTTTGTAGATGAATCACATAAGTTTAAGAACCTGACCTTTACCACCCGCCACAACCGGGTTGCAGGCTTAGGCAACATGGACGGCAGCCAAAAGGCATTGAACATGCTCTTTGCAGTGCGCACCCTGCAGCAGAAGTTTGAGGCCGACCTGTGCGTTACTTTCCTTTCAGGCACGCCGATATCAAACAGCCTGACTGAAATGTATTTGATCTTTAAATACCTGCGGCCAAATGAGCTGGAAAGGCAGCACATCTCCAACTTTGATGCCTGGGCAGCGGTATTTGCCAAAAAGACCACGGACTTCGAGTTCTCCGTCACCAACCAGATCATTGCCAAAGAGCGGTTCCGAAATTTTATCAAAGTGCCGGAACTGGCTTTATTTTATAATGAGATCACCGATTACAAAACCGCTAAACACATAAACCTCGATAAACCTAACCTGGCAGAAACATTGGTAAATATTCATCCGACACCTGACCAGCAGGCCTTCATTAAAAAATTAATGGAATTCGCGCAGACAGGCGATGCCACCCTGATCGGCCGCGCACCTTTAACGGACGAAGAGGATAATGCAAGGATGCTGATCGCTACCAATTATGCCAAGAAGATGTCGGCGGATATGCGGCTGATCGACCCGGGTTATGAAGACCACCCGGATAATAAAGTAAATGTATGTGCGAGAAAGATCGCTGAGGTTTACAAATTGAGCAACGATCATAAAGGGACTCAGATCGTCTTCAGCGATATCGGCACGCCAAAGCCGGACGCATTTAACATTTATGATGCACTTCGGGAAAAGCTGGTCAGGGATTTCGGTATCCCGGGCCATGAAATAACCTACATCCATGAGTGGACGGACAGGCAGAAGCCGGAACTTTTCAGGAAAATGAATGCGGGCGAGATCAGGCTGCTATTAGGCAGTACCGAAAAGGCCGGCACGGGGTTAAACGTGCAGGCGCGGGTTTTAGCGATGCACCATTTTGATACGCCCTGGCGGCCATCCGACCTGGAACAACGCGATGGGCGCGGTGCAAGGCAGGGGAACTGGCTCGCAAAAAAACATTATGATAATAAAGTGCTGAACTTTATTTATGGCGTCGAACAATCACTGGATGCCTACAAGTTCAACCTACTCAAGAACAAGCAGACCTTCATTTCACAGATGAAGAATTGTGAATTGAACGTAAGGACGTTGGATGAAGGCGCACTTGATGAAAAGAGCGGCATGAACTTTTCTGAATACATAGCCATTCTTTCCGGTGATACCACCCTGCTGGACAAGGCAAAGGTAGAAAAGAAAGTAGCCCAGCTGGAAGGTTGGAAAGCAGCGCACTTCAAAGAAGTAGCGCGTAACCGTCAAAACCTGGAAAGGGCCGAAAAGGAACTGTCAGGCACCAGCTTAACGCTGAAAAGCCTGGTCGACGATGAAGCGCTATATAAACAGCAGTTGAAATACACTGCGGAAGGTACGAAGCTTAACCCGGTTTCGCTTACAGGATTCAGTCCGGTTGATTCGGAAGCGTTGGGAAAAAAGATCATCGACCTGTACCGGCAATGGAAACCGGAAAAAGGCCAGCCCGAAGAAAAGCAGATCGGCAGCTTATACGGCTTTGACTTGTTTATCCGGCAGCAGCGGGAGGGATACGAAGAAAGCGGGCTATTCAAATACCGGTTGCAGAACCACTTTTTTGCCGAAGGGCCGGGCGGTATCAAATACCAGTCAAATAGCGGCCACCCCAATATCGACAACCCCAAACTAGCGGCGCGCTACTTCCTGAATGCTATCGACAAAATTACCAGCTTGCGGGATAAGTATGAGAAAAAGCAAAGCGAACTCATTGCTGAAATTCCGACACTGAAAGAATTAAGCCTGAAAACATTTGAGAAAGAAGGGGAACTTACCGAATGGCGGGTGGAAATGCGCAGGCTGGAAAATGAAATCTCTGCAAAGATAAGGGAGACACAGTTGAAGGCCGTTCCCTGCAACAAGGTGGAAGAAGCTATTGAAGATACCCTTGACCATTCCGAGAACCTTAGACCGCTGCGGTTACAGTCGCTCATGCCCCGCGATTATCCCAGGGAAACCCTCGGCAGATAGATCAACTTTAATTTTAACGATAAGTTATGCCTGTAATTGAACATTTTCAGTGTCCGTTGCACCGCTATACCTTTTCAGTAAAACCCATCAGGTTTTGGGTTGAAGGCGTTTGTGAAGGCCGCGTGCTTAATCTTTTTGCTGGCCCTACTTCGCTTAATGTAGACGAAATCCGTAACGACCTGGATGGTTCCATGCCTGCAGATTTTCATGAAGATGCCCTAACCTTTTTGCGGAAATGGCAGGGCAGAAAATTTAATACGATACTGTTAGACCCGCCTTATGCTTATCGTAAGAGCATGGAACTCTATAAAGGAATGGTTTGTAGCCCTTTTCGACAACTAAAGGAAGAAATCTTGCATTGCTTGAAGCCGGGTGGCCTTGTGATCACTTTTGGCTATCATTCTGTTGTCATGGGAAAAAACAGACAATTTAATTTGGAAAGGATTGCACTGTTTAGCCACGGCGGTGCAATCCATGACACGATTGCCACCGTCGAAAGATATAGCCCGAATATCTAAATGCATTTACAAGGTGTTTTAGGGGAGCGGCGAAACCCTCCTGACCTACCAATAAAAAACAAATCGTCTTATGGAAGAAACACACGAGCAGCATAAGCTGCACGGCTTTATGCAATGCGGCGTTTACCTGTCAGTTGCATTGGAAGCCGCCATTTTTGTTTACAAGCAAGCCCCGTTCTGGGGCTTTTTTTATGGGCCGCTGGAAAAACTGGGCCATGTCATGGTTTACCAGCACTTGATCTACAGCAAGCTGGCAACACTCCTGCTGATCTGCCTGGTCAGCATCGGCACTTTAGCAAAAAAGAACCAGGAACTTGACCCCAAGAAACACGTTATTTACCCGCTTGCATTTGGACTATTGCTGTTTTTTGGAAGCCTTTTGCTATATGGCAGGGCATCGGCTTTCGTGTTTGCTTATACCACCTGGTTTAACTTCGGATATATACTATGTTCCTTGTTAGGTGCCGTAATAGTCAGTGTCTCTATGGACAATGTTTCTAAAATGCTGCACTCTGGTTTGGGCAAGGATATCTGGAATGTAGAAGGTGAAAGCTTTATGCAGCCGGTCAAGCCATTAGTCACTCCATATTCGGTAAACATCCCAATGCAGTTCTATTTCAAGGGAAAAGTCCGTTCGGGCTGGATCAATATCGTCAACCCCTTTCGAGGGACAATTTTGATCGGGACACCGGGGTCAGGAAAGTCGTTCGGAATCATTAACCCCTATATCCGCCAACTGATCGCCAAGGAATTTTGCTGTTGCATTTACGATTACAAGTTTCCCGATTTAGGCAAGATCGCTTATTACCACTACCTATTGGCTAAGCAACAGGGCAAATGCCTCCACTATTCGTTTAACGTTATCAATTTAAATGACGTAGAGCGGAGCAGGCGGACCAATCCCTGGCGGGCGGACTACCTGCGGACCCTGGCCGATGCTTCGGAAGGTGCTGAAGGCTTGGTGGAAGCTATGAAAAAAGGTGATAAATCAGGGGGGAGCGACCAGTTCTTTACCCAATCCGCGATCAACTTTTTAGCAGCCTGCATCTACTTTTTTAGCAAACATGAAGGCGGCACATACTCCAGCTTTCCTCACGTCCTATCTTTTTTGAACCATTCCTATGAGGATATTTTTAATACGCTATTTTCCGAGCCGGAACTGGTATCGCTGTTATCACCCTTTAAGAGCGCTTATGTTACTAAAGCCTTTCCCCAGCTGGAAGGCCAGATCGGTACGTTGAAGATTTTTATTTCGCGGTTAGCTACGAAGGAAACTTTCTGGGTTTTCTCGGGTGATGATTTCAATTTGAAAATATCGGACAAGTCGGCGCCGGGCATCGTGGTACTGGCGAACGACCCCAATACGCAGAATATCAATTCCGCCTGTTATTCGGTCGTCTTGAACCGGCTGACCAAGTTAATTAACAGTAAAGGCAACCTGCCTTCGGCACTTATCATCGACGAGATCCCGACCATTTATACCTATAAAATCGAAAACTTACTGGCTGTCGCCCGAAGCAATAAAGTAGCGATTATTATGGGCCTTCAGGAACTGCCGCAGTTCAATCAGCAGTATGGTAAAGATACGGCCGCGACCATCACTTCCGTGGTCGGTAATGTGCTGGCAGGTTCGGTACGCAACAAAGAAACACTGGACTGGCTGGAACGGTTGTTCGGCAAGAACAAACAGATCGGCGAAAGCCTTTCCATCGACCGCAACAAAACCTCGATCTCCTTACAGGAAAAGCTGGAACCCCTAATACCGGCAGGTAAAATGGCCGCACTCAATACCGGTGAAATGGTCGGGCTGATTGCGGCTGATGTACAGGAGGTTTATACAGGTAAGTTTGCAACATCGGCCATAAACTGTAAAGTTAACCTACCCGCTGCCGAACTCTCTGCCGAGGAAAAAGGTTACCGCGATCTACCCGTTTATTATGATTTTGCCGGCCGCAAGGAAGAAATCCTACGCGAGAACTTTATGCGCATCAACAGTGAGATAGATGCCATCGTTGAAGGATTCCGCAAGCCGGTCCCGCAGGTCCAGGTGCTGCCTAAAGGCAGTATGAAAGCCAAAACCAATTAACCACTCCATTTAATCAAACATTTTCTCATGAATTAACAAGACGAATTAGCCGGCCTGTTTGTGCTGGTACACCCCAACCTGGTATTCGACCCGGCAGGTAAAAGAAACCAAATCGGTATCATATCCTCGGCAGAACTCGATAACGACAATGTCGTGGTCAGTTTCGGCAAAGATGGCCAGGCTTTATTTTCAGCGGATGCACTGCTTGTATTGAAAAAACCAAATGATATTCACTCTAATGCGGTAAGGGATGCTACCCAAATGGAGGTAAAAGATTTTAAGCAGACATTGGAAGTTAGCTTACTGGCCAGTTCACCGCTTATGAAAGACAGGCGGCGGGCAGTAGAACTTTCAAGGGACAACTCAAACGTACAGCAATATAGTATGGCTTCCCTCGAAGATGAATTGGGCATACGCCAGGATCACAGTATGAGCCGATAAGAACCAAATGGGTTTAACTACAAGAGATGGATCTATAAATAGATTCGTGCTACTGTGCATTTTTTGCCTGCCTTTGCAGCATTTAGAACTTACATCCGGATACGGTTACCGGTTGCACCCCACAACCGGAAAATATGCTTTTCATTCCGGGATAGACCTGCGCGCTAGGCATGATACCGTTTTTGCAGTCCTGTCCGGCCGTTTGGCTTCTGTAGGTTATGATGCCTTGACAGGCGTTCACATACGCCTAACCAGCGGCGAGTTCACTTTTCTTTATGGCCACCTTTCACAAGTCTTTGTGCTGCCAGACGATTCAGTTAGGGCAGGCACCCCACTGGGCATAACGGGCGCCACCGGGCGTGTTACAGGTGAACATTTACATTTTGGTATCACCTACGACGGTTTACCCCTCAACCCACTGCTATTCTTACACCGCTTATTAAATAAAGTTAAACAAATCAAACAAGGAGAAAAATCAATGAACACACCTTTTAAACCACTGTCCGAACAGATTGCAGGAAAGATGATCGCGGACCTAAAAGCCGGAACCTCCATTTTTCAACGGCCCAACAACAGTATGAACTCGGCCCTGCCATTCAACATCGAGAGCGGTCGCCGCTATGCCGGGCCTTCCGCATTGGTATTAATCATGCAAAAGCGGGACGACCCACGATGGGCCACTTCTAACCAGGCAAACCGCAACCATACCGCTGTGGTGAAAGGCGCGACCGGTACGCTGATCAACTTTATGTCCAGCTATGAATATCAGAAGGTAGTTGACGAAAAAGGTGAGCCGGTATTAAAAGACAACGGTAAACAAAGAACCGAACGCGTGAAACTGAATGAGCCAAAGCAGGTGGATGCCTGGCTGTTCAACGGCGAACAGCTACGCAAGCTGCCCAAATGGGAAAAGGAACCGATGGACTTATCTCCTGCCGAACGGGCACAGGTTATCCTGGACAACAGCAAAGCCGTGGTTGAGCATGGCGGCGACGATATGTTTTACGATACCCGCTCGGACACCATCGTACTGCCCGAAATGGAACAGTTTAAAGACCCGGAACAGTATTTTGCCGAGGCGCTGCACCAGCTCGCGCATCGGATATCAGCTGAAGACCGCTTGAACCGTCCATTGAACGTGGCTACCGATCCCGTTGCAACGATCCGCGAAGAATTACGTACCAATTTGGCTTCACTGTTTTTAAGCAAGGAACTGAACTTGCCTTACGAACTTAATGACCATGTAGGGTATGTGAACAGTTGGGCGCAAATCCTGAAAGAAGAACCCGCTGAGCTTTTTAAAGCCGCATCGGATGCCCAAAAGATTGTTGACCACATTATGGCCTTTGAACAACGGGTTGAAGAAAAACAGGAAATTGCTGAAATAAAAGAATTGCCGGAAGGTATAGGGCAATCCGGGGACATTGTCGATAACGTGCAAGACATCCCTATAATTAATCCGGAGAGGCTCAAAAAAGGCGAGGTCATCCCACATAATGGCACGGAGTTCAAGGTATTGGCCGAACTCAAAAACAATGTTTACAACATGCAGGACCTGTCTGATAAGCGTAAGTTTAAAATGGGTTCAAATTCAGGGTTATTTGCTTCCCTGATCGAAGCACGCAATAGCTCTCAGGAGATCAGCACGGGTATGGTAGCAGATCAGGAAGTGCATGAAGCCGAAGAAGCAGGTATGGAACAAGACAACGAAGTGGATAACGCCTATCAAATGCAGCGATAATCATGATCAAACAAATTTATAAGGAACAGCTGCTGCCTATGGCAGACCTGGAACGCATTGGCCTGGCGAAAAATGGCCGCTTAAGTTTAGACGAAGATGACCTGCGCGCTCTGCTTTGCGGCAGGCGCACAGATATGCTGCGGCTGGAAAACTTGCAGGCGGACGGTATCCATATCCCTGTGCTGGATGCCAAGTTGTCTCTGCGCCCAAATACTGAAGGCGCCTTGGAACTATTGGTGCATCCTATTTACAAGGAGATTGAACCGCCCTATTACCTGACGGCCGAGGAAGCGGAAAAATTAGAAAAAGGCGGTGCAGTTAATATCGATAAGGTCATCGTTGACAATGAGGGCAAGACTAAAGAGGTCCTGATCGAATTTGACAGGGAGACCAACGAATTCATTATTACGGACACTGAACAGATTTTAGCACCAGAAGAGATTAACGGGCTACCATTGACACTTGAACAGAAGGAGCGTTACCGGAAAGGAAAGGAAGTGGAAATTGACGATGGTACGGTTGTGCAATATGCTGCCACTGAAAAGCAGGGCATCCGTTCCGATAGGCTGGCTTTACTTGCTTCGGTTTTGATCGATGGCGGCGTTTCTTACTTATTATTTAGGGGCCTTAATGCTTTGTTTAACAAGACTCAGGAAAAAGAGCCTGGTGCCAACTATCACAAAGCTTTGTTGGACAAGGCTCAGATGGAAATTGAGGAACGTGGTAAAAATAACCGTGCAGGCAACGATTCAGATGACGAATACACCGAAACAATCAGCCGCTGATGCACCCCTATTTAACGCGATTAGGGGTAAGTGAACCGGTGCAGCAATTCTTTGAACCTTTCTATACGTCCGATGAGAGCGGTAACCTTTGTTTTTGGTATGGGGCGGATATGGAGCATTTCGGCTTTGGCTTTCACCGCGTGCCGGTACCCGCTGACCTATGGTTGGCGGGTAACCTGCATTTCTCACAGGTCAGGATGGTCGTTATTTCCAGCTCCGCACTTGACGCGGTTTCCTGGCTGAAAAAGAAAGCTAAATCCTTGTCCCATACCGAGAACCTACTGTTTATTTCTACCGGAGCGGGTTTAAAATCTGGACACATTAGCTTTATCCGAAAACAGTTTTATGGAAAAGCGTTTTGCTTGATCTATGGGAATGACATTTTAAGCAGGTTGACCTGTTTAAAGTTAACGGCGGGCCTGTGCCGTTTGCCGTTGGAGGTCTATTCCAATAGCCCGGGACAGGTCTCCGTTATATTCCGCTCACAAACTTTTTCCTTCAGCCAGGAAACGTTTAGCCTGCATGCTTTTGAAAAAGTTGCAAAATTCCGTTTTGGTATCCGTTGCGAGCAGCCAAAAGGTTATCTGACATTTTTTGACGAATTAAAGGCGGATGCCTTACTTAACATTTAAACTAATTTTATGAAACTTCCTGAAACCATTCAATTGAGGCCTGCGGGCATTTTTGCTTTTATTAAGATAATCCCAATAATCCTGCTTAGCCTTGGTTTTTTACTTTTGGCCTGGCGCGTTTTTCCAATGCTGATTTGGCCAGGCCTGATTGGCACCTTGCTGGCCTTTTACCGCTTTGCCTATATCCGCAATATCCGTTATCAGGTTAGCCCAGGAATTGTCCGGGTTAGCCGCGGGCTATTATTTAAACGGATAGACCAGGTCGAATTATTCAGGGTCAAGGATTATGTCTTAACGCAGCCTCTTTTATTGCAGCTATTCCGGCTAATGGATTTGGAACTAAAAAGTACCGACCCAGTAAACCCCATCTTATGGTTACGGGGAATCCCCTATTCCAACCTTGTTGATACCATCCGTTCGCATGTTCAGGAGGCACGGCAGTATAACGGGGTTTACGAAATCAATTAAACTTTTTTTCGTCGAACCCTTTATAAAAACTAATTTATTTAGTATATTTAATCTATGAAAACATTCGTATATCTGGCTTTTACGTGTTTTATTTCTACAGGTGCCATGATGGGGGCGCTGTATTCTAAAACACCAATGATCTTGTATGCAGTTGGTTTCGGGGTTTGGGCGCTGTTCCTCTGGGGCATATCACGCCGGATGAAAAAGGATTCAGAACGCCGTTACCATGAACGCCAGTTTAGGGATTTTATGCGCGCTAACCGTCGTTAGCATTGTTAATAATATTGAATTGTTACGTTGCCATTTATGAATTGTGACCAGCCATTACGCTAATCCCGTATGCTACTCTCCTAATCTTCCATCTGTTGTTATTGATGAGCCCGAATTATAGGCTTTACTAAATGCAGCGACAGAAACTAACATTATTGGGCAAGTATATGTTGTGCCTATTACGGAGGATACCCACAAATCTTCCTATTAACCTGAGTTCGATTAATAAATTGGAATAGAAATTTGCCAATCAGGGGAAATGTAAGTATATTTAAGTATCTGACATTCAAATATTTAAATACACTTCCAATGATTGACTTCAATAAAATTAGCGATATTTTTTGTCTTATTGACGAGTTTTGTAAAGATTTTGACAACACTACCAAAGGTTTCATCTTTGGGAAGCCTTCCAAACGTCCTGCAGTTATGTCCAAAAGCGAGGTAATCTCTATCTGTATGCTTTTTCATTTAAGCGGTTTCCGGTGCTTTAAGCACTTCTATATGTTCTATGTCCAGAGGCATATGCAAGCTGAATTTCCCAGGACGGCGTCCTATAACCGTTTTGTCGAACTTAGCCAAGGCGTGCCCATGCCAATGGCCATCTTTTTGAAAACCTGTTGTCTGGGGACCTGTTCAGGCATTTCCTTTGTTGACTCCACACCGATCAGGGCCTGCCACAACAAACGGATCAAAAGGGACAAAGTGTTTAAAGGCATAGCAGAAGTAGGCAAGTCCACCATGGGCTGGTTTTATGGTTTTAAACTGCACATCGTAATTAATGACAAAGGCGAAATCCTAAACTTTGCCATTACACAGCCCAATGTAGACGACAGGGAACCGCTTAAGAACGAAGGCTTTCTGAAAGCCGTGTTTGGAAAACTGTTTGCCGATAAAGGATATATCTCAGAAAAACTGACCAACATACTATTTGTGAACGATATACAACTGATCACCAGTATCCGCAACAACATGAAGAACAGCTTGATGACAATGAACGACAAAATCATGCTACGTAAAAGATCTGTCATAGAAACTGTTAACGATGAACTTAAAAACATCTGTCAGGTTGAACATTCCAGGCACAGGTCTTTTACTAATTTCACCGCAAACCTCGTTGCCGAGTTGGTTGCCTATTCATTCCTCCCTAAAAAACCTTCAATCTCCTATCAAACTATCCATTCTAATCAAATTATAGCCTTTTGATTAATCGAACTCAGGTTATTAATGAGATTGAAAAAGGTCTTAGTCGATTTCATGCGTGATCGCTTTTAGCTGTTGTTAAGATGCACTTTTACATGACACTCGGAATTCGTTTTATTTAACTATTTTAATTAATTAAATCTTGAAATTTCATTTGATCCTCAGTTTTAATCTTTAGATTTTCACTCCAACCATTAGTATATAGCATAAAATTTCTAATTCTCGTTCTTCCAATTCCTAATGATTGTTGAAAATAAGGGTCAGAAAAGTTTATATTTTTCAAAGGACTAATTCACGCGATAACCTCTTTGCTGAGGTTGAAAGTTTGGACGATGATGAATAACTAGTGAACTTATCAGTACTATACTTAAACCAAAATTATTAACAAAACCGTCCTTGTGATGAGGAAGTGGCTTTTTTTAGTTCCATTATTTCTGAGCAAAGGCAACGCTCTTCACTCTCCTACAAAGGTAGCCGCGCAGCAAAAAAGTCAAGGCTGCAGCAAGCGGGCAGATGTTATTTGCTATTTTAATTTGGCTTCCCACCTATGGCAGGTTTACCGCTAACAGCAGGTCTGTTATTTACGCCTAGCGATGATAATGTCTGTTCGGTTATACAAGCAAATTCCGTCCTGTAGGATTTTAGCTGCAGCTGATTATTCTGTTTCTAACAAATTGTATAGATTTTCTTTAGTGCTCTTGCAACATCACCTATATTTCTTGTATTTTCTTTCATATTAAGAAAATAATCAAGAACGTGATCTTCACTATTTTGTGGAAATAGGAAACGTGCATATCCCTCGTCAAAACCATTTAGTATATTACTATTCAATCTAATAGCACAAGTAAGATAGGATGCCAATTGATTTTTCGACATTCCCCATCCGCAATGCCCAAACCAAGCATTCTGACGGTCTGGTCTAGTATTATGTAAATACTTTGGTTTTATGTCGCGATAAGAAAAAACAGTATCCGCAGGACACCGAAAAATAAAAATGGTAGATTGGGAAAAATCTGTAATAACGTTTGGAGTGGCTATTCCTTCGTCATCAATTAGTAAGTTATAGGAGGCAAACCAAGCTGCCACTTTAAGATCATTGGTAAGATCCAGTCCAACACTGGGTAGTCCATAGTGTTGAGCAAACCCTAAAGAAATTGTAGTAAAATGGGGGGAATTTTTTATTTTATAAATATCACTGCAATATGAACGATATTCTTCCGGAGTAAGTGATGGTTTTAAGTCAATACCGACGTCATTCAAAAGCATAGCTGTTTGACTATGCCATAGCGCATATATAAAATATTCATTAAAGTTACTTCGCAGAAAACTGGGGTGAAAAGATGGCTCTTTAAGCGCGTCCTCGCCAAACAAAAATAATTTTTCTTCTATGCTACGATTAATAGTATACATCTTTGTTTGGCCCCGTAAGAGCACTTCATACGTTGCATTCTCTTGTTTTATCTCGTTGATTAACAATTGTAGGGCGTCTACACTTTCAAATTTAAAAACTGGAATTTTCCTGAAAGGAACTCGCAACTCTTCGGCGACTTGATACTTAGATATAACTTTGTAAAATGGCAGGTGTTTGCTATTCCCATAAGGGCAGGCAACAGCAGAATTGAGTACTCGTCCGTAATTATCATCCAGTAAGAGTCCTTTTTCGCTAAATTTACTATTATCCGAACCACCTGAATATATGCTAACCTCATTTATAATTGGGTAGATATTATAAAATTCCGGATATGCCAACCGATAATCTGACGTTAATATACCTTCCATTAAAGTTGTAATTTTATATTCAAGTTTTCACCTAAATAAGCGATCACAAAGTAGGAGTATGCGGTCGATACCTTGGAGTTGATGAATAGGTTATCAGTATTCGTTACACAATCACTTGTCTTACTGTTTAGTGCAATCAATCCATTGAAATAATTAAGTTGACTAGTAATTTCCGTGTGAAATTGAGAAAAGGCACCTATTGTTATATCCAAAAATAAGTTAGGACCAGTAATTTCAAAGGTGTTAAATGACGGCCTACCGTCCACTTTTAAGTGTTTTTTACTAAAGTCTAAATACCATAGAAAACACTCAAATAAATTTTTGTCTAAGTCCGAAAGATAAATGTCGTAGAATTCTGGGTGTACAAATATATTTTGAGAGAGCAAGTAGAGCAGTTCTGGATAACGAAATTTAACAAGTTGTTGATAGATAACCTCCTCCTCGCATGGTAATACTATTAGGTTTTTGAGATCTTGACTTTTCTTATTTAATAAATCAACCATCTGAGCTGAATTGTTTACATAGTCGCTAGTGGTGATTCTTGTATTAAAATGTTTCGAAAAGGCTCTAATCATTTCAAGGTTTTCTATAATCATGCACAATAAGGTTAAAATTAATTAAGTTTTTCTTTGTGTCTAACTGTCAGGTGCATAAGATTTAAAAATATCTATAAACTCTAATGAAGACAAAAAATAAAGCAATATAGAGAAAAATATTTTTTCATTTATTTTTACGGCTTGGTACCTACTACAAGTTTATCAAGCAGTTCGGCTAAAATCCGCTACAATTTCTACGTACTTAGTTATATTTTCTCTAATCATCATGGTAAATCAAACCCCATTTGTCGTTAAAATATTTCCTCGGATCGAGTGACCATTCCTTGAGTACATTTGCGACGGTTCTGAAATGCTTGTTAACTGCCGCAACGTGTTGGTATTCTACTAATATTGGTATCGCCTTATCTAAATAATTCAGAGAAGCGGTCCTGTTTTTTGGCCTTTTAAGAAAAACTCTGCTGAGGTTGATTAAAGTGTACGCGACATGCCGGTAGTAGACATCTCGCTCATCTTTGGACAATTGTTGCCAAATCACCAACGCTTCATTTAAATTTGTAAGTGCCATTTCTGGGTTAGGCTTATCCCGGTACATGCATCCCAGGTTATTGAGTTTTCTACTTAATTCTTCCAGATACACCGTTGGATTTGCCTCAGCAAGATCTCTTACGATGTCAATAGCTTCGGAGGCCTTACCAATGGCTTTTTTATATTGATTGTTATAATGATACGTAGACCCCAAATTGCTTAATGATTCGCTACAGGAAATAAGGTACCTTTGTGGGTAGATCTTTGCCAGTTGTTTTCTCAGCTTGACTGCAGATTTAAAATTTTTAATACCTTCCTGCCAATCGTTCTCTTGTTGCTTTAAGTAACCAAAATCGTTAAAAATTTCCGCAAGCTGGAATTTATGATCAATATTTAAACGGGTATTGAGGTATGGTTTCAAAACATTTAGAGCATCAACCATGTACTTATTCGCCTGTGTCGGATCTCCGTTGGCAAGAAATGATACCGCTAACTTTCTTTGTAGCCTAGCTACTATAAAAGCCTGCTCCTTTTCCGAATTATCTTTTAATTGGGATGCCAACTCAATGGCTTGTAAAAAACTCGTTTGACATTCTTCGTACCGGTTAAACTTTCGGTACAATTCTGCAAGGGATTCCGTGGCCAATAAGAAAATTGAGTTATTGATAGCCTTACTTGTTTGATAATCGACAAAAAATTCCAGATATTTAATAGCAGGTTTATATAAATGGGCAGCCATAAAAAGCTTACCTAATACATAGCTTGCATGAAGGGGTTTTAAATCTTTAAAGGGATATATCGCTGGGACAAAGTTATATTCCGGAATGATAATTTTGTTTTGATTAGACAGCTTAACAATTAATTTATTGGTATCTCCAGTAATCCAAGTACAACTATAACCCATAAAGATTTCTTCCTGATTTATAGTTGGCCCTTTAGTCCGGCCGTCTTTATGTTGCCAGAAGATTATTTCAGGTTTTTCTTCTTCCTTATAGGTTTTAAATACCCTTGTTACATCCCATTTATCAGAACAGCTATAACCCAAAAAGAGGATTACCGGTGTAGATCTTAATATTTTATCAAGTATAATTTGGTTTTTGTTAAAAAACTCAGTTTTTGTTATTTGATCTACGGTTGCCCCAATTGATACGGGTGTCTCAGTACTACCATGAATTTTGATTAATTTATCCTGAACTTCCGTATGTTTAAGCCAATCTTCCTGCTTATTATAAACTATTAATTTTTGATCGTTTGTTTTTCGGTCCTTGAAAACGTTCTCTATACAACAATCGAAGTTTGTTGTGATAATGTTGTTTATTTTTTTCTGTTCTAATAGCTGTGCGAGTAAGTGGTGATTAGAATTTGGTTTAGCATTAAACAGCCGCACAAATTCAGGGAGAAAGGGTTTGTTGCCGTCGTATAGCAATGTTTCCTTAAGTACTTGGATGATCGATTCAAATGGAATAGGAAGGTCATCGTTTTTTAGGAAAGACTGAAGATCATCTTGAGAACAATTCAATTGACAAAGCAATTCTCTGATAAGAGGAATTACGGTAGGAATACCTGATGGTACAGATATTCCTGCGCCGCAAAATACAGAAAGCGTTTTTTCATCAATTTTTGATTGAATTAATTTAACTGATTCCGATATATTGTTTCTAATAATTTTCATCCTTTTGTATGCTGGGTAATCCGAATGATAAACCTTAGTTTTATTTACCATTTAGCTAAATCTAAATACATTTTTTACCGATTCAAGTACGAATGTAATGCCGGTAGTTATCCGCCCAGATTTAAAGGCAGAAGTTCCTTAACTAAAATGCCCTATTTAAATTAAGACTTTAATAAAATTAAACTAAAAAGTATAATCAGTAGTTGAATTAATGTTTTATCGAGATTTTCCAGAATAAGGGCTTTAAAAGTACAATTTAGCTCTTCGACAAAACTGTTGTACATTTGTTTACTAAGTGGGAAATAAGTAGCTTTTTTATAAAATCCGATTTCTTTTTTGAAAAACTTTTCTGATATTAGTTTTACAAACTTCTATCAATTTCAATTAAAATCAATCATCATTTTAACTGAATGTTGATTATAGCTTTAAAAAAAGTAACTTTTCGCACCTTACAGTAGTCCCAGTGGGATCCGGACCCGCGACCCTACTACTAACTCCAATTTTTGTCTTATAATTTTTCTTATGTTAAGTCGCGGATTTGAGACCATTGTTTTTAATTATTGGAATAAAACCAAATACTTAATTAAGTGATTAATTAACCCTTTGATACTTCAGACTTTTTTTCACCATTACTTTCAACCGCCTTTATGTCTTTTGGAACATACATTCGAAATACATAAGTGACGATAAAAGACATCAAAAAAAAGGAAGTGAAAAATAGTGTTCGTAAGCCTACTACCGGATTAAAGTTGTCTAATAGTTTAACTGGATCAAGAATTTTGGTAAGCAAGTGGTCTAACTTGCTCAATATGTACCCAGATAAAAATGTCCCGATTAACTTTGAGAAGCTAGCTATATTTCCTTTGTCTTTGTCGTCATAAGGACTACTGATTATTGCAATGAGCCAACCGAATAGGCAAGCCGTTGTACCTAACATGAGAGAGACCGAAATGTCAGTTTCATAATGGATAGCGCAACCAATTAGAACTGCCGCGTACAATATAGCCATTCCGAGAGTAAAACTCATTTTGTAATTCCAAGTTAAAGGGGACGCTTCAGGAGAGCTTTGGGTGGTCATAATTATATTATTAAGTTGTGCTTTTTAGATTAAAGTTCAAATCAAATATGGCATCGTACACCCTCCTGGAGCTTGATTACGTTTCTTCGCAGATTTTTAAATACCTGATTTGATAATCCTACCGATCAGAGTGATGCTAATCAATTAATTTTCAGCTAATAAAACGAAAGTATTACTTATTGTTTAGGTTTCTTGAGGTAGGCATAAACTGAGTTTTTCATACTTATCTGTCTATCAACGTTGGTTAAATTCTTTTCGATGAAACGTATTCGAACTCATAACAGAAATGATCAAGACCAAAACTGTCCAGGCGAGCAATATAAATTTGATTGCGCTGATAATTGCCGTGCTAATGTGAAGGCCGAAATCATTAACATGACGAAAGTTATAAAGAAGCAACACATCTTCGAGCACATCGAATAACCCCGCCAGGAGTGCCAGTAAAAGGTTAAGCCGTAAGAGTTCATTTAAGAAAATCCGTTTCTCCTGCTGCATCTGCAAATAAGAATAAAGCAGGATCAGGCTTACGTAAATCAGGATAAAAAGAAAATCAAGTCTCGTATTGTTTCTCGCTACAGCAAGCAGGTTTGAACCAGCAAATGGAGAATCGTACCAGACGCATACCATCTCCTTCCCCAGCGTTTTACCCGCAAATTCTAGACTAACGATAGGGTAATTGGAAACAACAGTACTTCTCAGTAAATAATCCTGGTAACCCATATAGATAGTTAGTAGAATAAAAACGAACCACAGCAGCTTTTTCATAAGTTAAGGGTGAAGGTCTTTAACAACATACACTTGCCCGTGGGGAGAGGGTTTCTCGTTAATACAATCGATAAAGGTTTGGCCAGTGTTTTTAAAATGCTCCGGTAAAGGATGTAATTCATCCGTCCACCCTTTTCTTCCTACTGAACCTCTGGAATCGATATGAAATACTTTATTGCCGACTGCTGGCATCTTACAAAAAATATCACCCGTCTTTATCATCATTTCATTAAATAGATAGATCATGGCATAAACAACATTTTCCTGAATGACGGGGTCCAAAATACCACGCATTTGTAAGGGTATTTTAAGCCAGTGACCGTGACCTAGAAAATTGCGAACGAATGGTTTAAACCAATGCAATGGGTTTAAACCCCAGTCCTTTTTTTCTGAAGGAAGGGCATAATCATAACCTTGGGTAATGATACGAATGCCAAGAAATTTGCCCTTACTTGCATCTCCTGTCCCGCTTGTTAAAATACCGTTCATTAAGAAATAGTACTGCAAGTGAAAAAAAGTAAGGAGAGCGTAAAAATCCTTGGATAAATACTTCAAGCCCATTTCGAACTTATCCTTGTCGAGCGGTATAATGGGCTGTTCTGCTACTTTTAACATTAAGCTTTTGGCCAACCCGCTATTTTCAAACTCCGCGGATTTTCCTAGTGGATCTACAATTGCTGCAACACGGCTCCTTCCAACCAAGTCATTTCCTCCCGCACTAATAAGGAATATATCAGGTTGAACAACAGATAATCGCTCTACATATTTACGGCCGTTGAGCATGTTCAGCAACCAGTCGCCACCCGAAGCAAGACTATACACAGCCATATTTTCTTCCATTGCAATCCAGTCGATCACATCGCTTAGAATAATAGGGTAATTAAACCAGGAATCGCCTTCGGCAAGAATTACCTTATTGCTTCCTTTTCTGAAATCCTTTTCAATCTTGTCAAAATAACGACTGTTCCGCTGGCTGTTTTTCACCCCATCTATCCAGCTCATTACGCTATCCAAAGCGGCAACTTTTGTAACCTGTTCATTATTGAGATCATAGATTCTCTGAATAATATACGAGAGGTCATCTTCGTTGATGCAGGGCCGCAGTCTTTCCAGCCCCTCATTATCTAATTGGTTTTTAAGAAGCTTTTTTATTAGAGAGGCTTTCTCCTTGGGTGGAATACAATCTTTGTCCGGTGAAATACAATTTTCATCCATGAAACAATTTTAATTAAAAGTACTATTTTAAAGCTTGTAAAGAAAGTTTTACAAGATATTTTTCTTTACTGCTAAAAGAAGAAATTAGATACTATACTTGGAAGGTTGAATCACCTTTTGCCTCTAAAAGGAATTAAGAATGTCTCTGACTGTTGATAGAACACCAGATGGATTTACGTTTGGAGGAATTAAGTATCCAGCCAAAAGAACTAATTTAGATGAAAGATCGATTATTTGCTGAACGGTTTTGATAGTTCTAATAGAGTGGGTAATTTCTGCTGTTGCTTGTTTCAGGGAATCTAAAGCACTTTTGCCTTCCTCAGCCATTTCTATAGCAGACAATTCATACAGCGTCTTGCTCTTAATTAAGAGATCCTGGCTCCTGTTGTTTAATTCCTGTGCTTCGTGATACTTAATTGTGAAGATATTTTTATTGATATAATCACTGATTGCATGTGCAGAAGACGTAAGTGATTCTGCAATTGTTTTAAGATCCAGTGTTGTTTCCATAAGATTGTTAGTTTTTAAGAGTTAAAGATTTTATGTTTGTATAGAGCTGATAAACTTCTGCGCTGTTCTTCGCAATAATATCAATAACTGTCTTCGAGCTTAATTTTTCGGTTTGCAATGCATTAACTGTTTCGTTGTGCTCATCTTTGATCTGTTGAAGCACCGCTGTGATTGCCAGTATTTGCTGTTGTGGTTTATCTAATGCTGCTTGCTCGGTATAATAATTATCAATAAGATCTATCTTTTTTGAGACATCAATAAAAGGATTTTTTAGAGCGACAGAATATTTACCGTCAATCAAATCTTTATCGTTTGCTAAATGAGGAAGAACCGACTGCCGAAGTATATTTACTAGAGTTGTAATACTGGTTGAAACAGAGCCATCATATTTAACCATTATTTTTTTAATCCTATTTTCACGGTAGGCCCCTGTGATCTCATTAGTGAATACCTTTGCTATACTGGCAGCAGCGTCGATTTTACTATCATCAGTAATTTTCAGCAGTGATTTGAGCTGACTGTCTGCTTTAATATTTTTGCTTACCTCATCAAAATTGTAGTTCACAAGGTCTTTATCAGATAATTTCGACAATCCTTGGAAATAAGAGCAAATACTTGTTATATAAAATGTAATAGCTTCATCAGCTTTTTGAGCTATTTGCGGTTCACCGGCAGTAGTCGTTCTTGTAGGAAGTAGAAGCATATTGCGACTTATATCCCCGTTAAAACTGTAAAGATTGCTTGGCAACGTGTAATGGTTGTAACTGCTGCTGAAGTTATAACCGACATCATTGTAACTGCTGATTGCCTGATTCGCCGTTTTTGAAAAATTGTTTATATGATTTAAGTTAGCGCAGCCAGAGACTACCCAGCAGAAAAAGATTGCGAACAATATTGATGTAGCATTTTTAGTATGGCAGATTATTTTAAAGATTGCAAATGCTGCTTCTTCATCTATACCGGACCTGGATTTTTGATTGAGTGTTTTCATGATAATTTATGATTGTTTCAGTATTCTTTTAGGTGTACGCATGATATAAGTAGGAGATCCTAACTATCAGCAGGTCGAAATGATCGTACTAATCCACCTACTTGGGGGTCAATTTAATCACAGACCAAAGGGTGATTCTAAATGATAGTTTGTTGGTAGCTACAATCATTTCATAGCCGCCGAAATCTTGTTAAATCCGTAAGGAATAACTCCAATACCTAATCCCAAAATCACATTTGTTAGATTAGAAAAATTGATCGCTACGGCAGGATTGCAGAAATACCCATACATGTAAAATGTACTAACACTTGAGCCCAGCGCAAGGGCTACAATTCCTGTTAGGAAAGCCACAAACCTACTTACACTCTGTGCAGGAACAGTTGTTGAGGCTGGGTCTGTAACCGCACCTGCCGGTTGTAAATCCTTTTCCGCTAACAAGTCAGAAATTTTGGTTTTATCCTTGCCTAGCTTAAAGCTTATCACTGTTATAATCAGCAGGAAAAGGATGACCGGGGAAAACGCGATCCACGCCTCCACGGGGGTCGGGGCCTTATCGGCGAAACGGCTGCAAAAGACCAGGCAGGTGCAGTGATTAAAATCGTTGCAATTAACTTTTTTTAGTTTTCATGATTGTAAAGTTTTGGTTGTTTGTAATATCCAAATCTCAGCAGGAGAATTGGCAATAGTTAATATAGAAACACCCTTTATGAGAGGGTAATTTTACGGTACTATTTAGGGTAATATTACCTTGATTTTCACTTAGTTATTTGTCAATTTAGAGGAAACTAAAACTTTAAAATCATGGAAAAAAAATTAGATCCTAATTCTTGGATGGTAAACGGACGTTGCTTTAAACCCGACAATGACAAGCGTTTCATTGACGGCGAAATTATTATCAAAGAGGAAGTAAGCAACCTAAGAATGGGTCCTCGTCATAGTACAGCCGCCTACGATAACACATCCGAAAAAGAAATTGAACCCTTTGGAAAACCTGTTGACGCAAATCTTGCCATTGACTTGATTAAAAATGCAATACAGGTTACAAAACCACTGGTTAATGATTTTTTTAACAAAGAGCATGAAGACCTGACAGAAAACGAAAGATCAATTTATGAATTGTTAAATTTATCATATGGTGTTACTTTCGATAAAGCCCTAATTTTAAAAATTTTAAGTCAACCGAATTGTGCAGGTTTAAGGTCTTATATCTGCGCGAGAAAACCCACTGAAAGTTCCAAAAAAGCGTTGCATGTTTCACTAGTAATGGTGGGGATAGATTCAGCAGGCTTTGATCTTTCTTACGCTACAGTAAATTTGAATGGTAACGACGTACCAACTGTTTCTTTAATTGCGGAATACGGTTACCCTCCAGATGAAAATAAGAAACTAGATTGGGCAGGAGACCCAAAGAATATAGATGAACACTATATATTATTGAGACATGCTGCTATAAAAGAAGAAAAAGAAAAATAGCTAGTTACTAATTTTAACTTTAAGTTGTGCTTCTAAAAATGTAAACTACATTTTGCACAACTTAAAGGTTTATGAAAATGGCTCCCAGCGTAATCAAGCATGCAGTAACGCCTTATTACTACCTTTACCATAGCCTTATTTTTCTTGCACTACTGTTATCCATCATTGCTTATTTCAGGGGAAATAAAAAACTTATTTTTTTAGTACTGATCTTACTGCTGGCATTCATAGTTGAACTGTTAACAGGAATCTTTAAATTTTATAAGATAAAGGGGGCTGCGTGGATGTACCACGCTTATAACCTCGCCGAGTACCCGCTGTTCTGTCTGTACTATTTGAAAGCAATCCAGACATTCGTATTCCGCTGGTGGATTATTTTATCGGTTCCGGTTTATATACTTCTTTGCCTTAGTTTTTCTTATTTTATTTACCATTTTCAATCGTTACCTGCCTACAATATTGATTTAGAAGGGTTTTTATTGTTTATAATTTACACGCACCTGCTTTTTAACCTCAATTTGCCGAAACGAATGTTCATTCATGCTCACCCTGATTTTTGGATAGTAATAGGCGTTCTGATATTCTATGGCGGAACCTTCGTTTTTTTTGGCTTGTATCCCAAACTGATACATCTTGACCACGTGAAAACGATTCAACTGTATGGAATGATAGCAGGACCGCTTAATATTATTTTGTATACCTGTCTTATAACCGGATTTTTATGCTCAATACGCAACAGGAAATTTTCAGCGGCATAGAACTTATTAGTATATTTTTTATATTACTGGTTGCTATCATCATCATTACGGCTATTCTATATCATAACCGCAAAAGGGCTCACGAAATAGACATAGCTAATTTTAATAATCTGCTGTTGCAATCTCAATTGGAAGTACAGGAGCAAACAATGCAAACTATCGGTGCTGACCTTCATGATAATATTGGACAGCTCCTGTCTTTAACCTCACTAACGCTTAATTCTATTGAACCGGATGATATTGATAAGACCAGGCAAAAAGTTAGTTCAGCTATTGACCTTACCTCAAAGTCAATCAAAGAAATGCGGCATTTAGGTAAACTTCTTCAAGGTGACCAGCTAATTATAGCAGGGCTCCCGGAAGCAATTCGGCAGGAAATCAATTGGGTTGAAAAAACAGGTAAATATGAGTTTAGCTACATTCAAGAAGGCCAAATTCCAGAGAAAATCAATTCCGATAAAGACTTAATTGTTTTTCGCATCCTACAGGAGATTCTAAATAACATCATCAAGCATGCAAATGCAAGTGCTGTTACCATTCAGTTAAAGTATGGGAATCAGTTTCTTCAGTTACAGACCTACGATAATGGAAAAGGATTTGATCCAGCAAGCCTAACAAGAGATCAGAAAGGAATGGGACTACATAATATTAACCGTAGGGCTGAAATTATCGGTGGGCAAGTTGAAATACAGTCACAAGCAAGCAAAGGGACCACCATTACTATGTTTATTCCATATCCTTAAAACATGGAAACCGAAAAGATCAAGATCGCAATTGTTGACGACCACACATTGTTTCGTAATGGCGTGGCAGCGCTAATGGACGAATTCGACGAGCTCCAAATCGTCTTCCAAGTAGAAAACGGCTTAAAAATGGAAGAGCTACTTCTGAGTGCACCGAAACTTCCCGACGTAATATTGATGGATATTAATATGCCCGTAATGGACGGCTACGAGGCAACTGCGTGGCTAAAGGAAAAATATCCAAAGATCAAAGTATTAGCCCTAAGTATGTTTGAAGACGATGAAGCTGTTATTAAAATGATTAGGTGCGGCGCATGCGGTTATGTGCTTAAAGAAGCAAAGCCAAAGGAACTTTTGTTTGCAATAACAACAATTCATAGGACAGGGGTTTATGTAAACGAGATGGTAACTGGCAAGCTGCTGCGTTCCGTTAGCAAGACGAGTCACAAAACAGAGTTTTCTAAGAAAGAATTAGAGTTTTTATCGCTGTGTTGTTCTGAGATGACTTACAAAGAGATTGCTGATCAAATGATGATTAGCCCGCGAACGGTCGACAATTATCGGGAATCACTTTTTCTTAAGCTAAACTTAAAATCGCGAACAGGGCTTGTATTATATGCAATTCAAAATGATATTTTTAAATTTTAGAAATGTAACAAGCCCCATTTTATCTGCCACCCTCCTACTATACATATTCATAGTTATAGGACAAAATATTGAATTTGTTAAAAATTAGCGGGGTATCGGCAGCCAAATACATTAAGCACCTGAAGAAAATCGTAAACCACTGTATTGCCAGTGACTGGTTGAAACAAAACCCCTTCGTCAATTACAAATCGATCGCAAAAGCAAAAGAACGTACTTTTTTGACACAACAGGAACTGGATGCCATTACCCATAAAAAGTTTGCCATTGAAAGTTTAGCACAGGTACGGGATGTTTTTGTCTTTTGCTGCTATACCGGGTTATCTTATGCCGATGTTAAAAAACTGAGGAGAAATGAGATAGGAATAGGCATGGATGGTGATAAATGGATCTTTTCAAGCAGGCAAAAGACAGATACTTCTTTCATTGCTAAAAGAGAAATATAAAGCAGGTGCTTGTTAAAAAAGAAACATAAAAAACACAGGAGCGAACAAAACATCAATTTACCAAATAACTATATTTGTATGAGCGCAACCCATCAAATTATGAGCAGCACGACCACAAACGAACTACGTTCAGTTTCAATCTTTGATCTATCGGAAGAGGAACTGCGGGAAAGACTGCGTCCGGCATACGAAAAGATTAAACAGGAAGCGTTTGCAAAAAACAGCTACCTCACTTATTACGATCCGTTAG
>CAXUMK010000002.1:0-2732 GCA_964251885.1 uncultured Segetibacter sp.
ATATTCTTTTTGCATAGCTGGTAAATATTTTTTGTATACCCGGTCTCCCATTTTATCATGCAGCAGGTCGACCATCAAAGCAAAATAAGGAGGCTGTGAACGGCTTAAATAGTAAGTGCGGTTACCATTGGGAATGTGGCCGTAAGTGTCAATTAAATACTTAAAATTATCGAGCATGTTTTCGATAAGATCGTAACGGTTACTTACTGCAAGACCCTGCATAGTAAAGTAACTGTCCCAGTAATAGATTTCACGAAAGCGGCCACCGGGAACAACATAAGCTTCGGGCAGTGGAAGCAGAGAACTATTTTTTTCTATTACATCAGCTTTGCGTGTAAGTGTCGGCCAAAGCTCTTCAAGGTGTTTTTTTAAAGAAGTTGTTTTTTCAGGCAGTTTTACATTGGCAGCAACCGGAACTTTAAAATTCGCGTAAACAAAATCTTTCAGGTGAAAAGAGGTATCGTGAGAATCCTGCACATCTTTATACTTTTTTAAAATAACTTCCCTTGAAAATTTTGGAACTGCATCCACGAAAGTCTTGTTATCTCCAAGCACCATGCTTAGCTGAACATCTGTAAACAGTTTCCCCCAGATGCGGTCAGGCGTTTCGGGCTTTTTAAGTTCGGTCTTATCCGGTTTGTTGGAAACGAAAATTTTTCCTCCTTCGCGTGAGGTGGACTGTTTTTGAGAATAGGTATGTATGATAAAAAATGAAGCAAGAAAAATAAACACCAGTTTCTTCATACAATCGTTTTAGGTAATACTAATAAAGCTTTAAGAAGGATAAATATAGGTAATACTTTTTGAGACATCTGTGTAAGGTTGGGGCAGAAACCATTATTTTTTACATATCTTAAAAGGAAGTCCAAAGCATAGCCGAAAAGAATTGAAATAAGGAAGAATTTGCTTTAAAGCCTTCGGCAAATCGTAGCGTGCATTAATCACTTTGCCTCCGCTTTATTTATACTCTAAGCCTCATTAAATGTGTAATGAATTTTATGAGCCGGGCTGTATTGCTACTATTTTACATTGTTGCAATCATGGATTTGTCCTTTTCTTTTCTTCCAGTGGAAGGAAAGAAAAGGATCACTCGTGTGCTTTTGATTCTTTTATTGAACAAGCTACTAAGTCAATCATTTCCTTTGACAACTATAATTAAGAATGAATAAAGGAGCACCCACGCAGTTCCCAAAAAAATCAACAGATGAAAGTCAATAGCTGTGAAGGATGAATAAAGCGATACAGTACAAGGGAGTGACACAACAACGATGCCGGGTAAAGAGATAAAGCCGGTTAAAAAAACCTGTCATCTTCATTAGTCAGCTAATTACTACAATCACGGCTCTAATACCATTTCAATATGCGGGATGTCGTCTTCAGGATACATGTCGCTTGTTTGACTGAAACCAAAGCTGCTATAGAAATTTTTGAGGTATAACTGGGCGCCTATTTTTATCGGTAGTTTACCAAACAACTGGTAAGATGTATTAATCGCCTGTACCATTAGCGCTTTTCCTGCACCTGCCTTTCGGTAACCAGGCGAAGTAACAATGCGGCCGATAGAAACTTGAGAATAAGCAACTCCGGAAGGTACAAGCCGTGCATAAGCAGCAAGCTTCTGATCGACCCATCCCATCAAGTGATGGCACTGCTGGTCTTTGTTGTCTGCATCCTGGAAAACGCATTTCTGTTCTACTACAAATACTTCGTTTCTAAGCTGGATGACAGCATACAATTCATCGGTATTTAATTGATGGAAAGGCTTGCACTGCCAGTTTATCTGCATTACTTGTTACATTAAAATGAGTGACTACATACCCATTTCTACCTGCCAACCGTGGGTATAACGGGCAAGCTTTCGTTGCCATCCTGCGATACGGACTGAACAGCAAAAAAATAGTTGTCTTTAGAATACGGCAATCTGATACTTGTATCGGCAGTAAACATCTTTTTTTGCCATACTGGCGAGGTGGTCTCACGAATGAGAACATAGTAACCTTTCACCTTTCCAAATGCTGACGCCTTCCAATATAAATGAGTAGAATTGGTAAGCTCTTTTACATCAATCTTTACAGAGTCAGGAACAGCCGGAGCCTTTACAAGGTTGGCAAGATTAGCCAGGTTAACGGCAGTATTTTTTCGCAAATATTCAAAGTCCATAAACTCAACAAGGTCTCCGTACCTGGTCGCGTTTTCTGTTCTCAACGTTTGGTGCTGGTGGTCAAAGTTTTCATTCATCTCGGTTATGCGAACCGCTGCAAAGCCGTTTTGTACAAAAGGTGAATGGTCGCCGCCTCTTAAAAAACGGTCGTTGCGGTATATCATTACCACTTCAAGATTGTCAACATATCTTTCACCGGTTTCTTTTACGTATCGCGCCAATTGCCGTGAACGTCCGTCATTTTCAAGCCCGAAATTCCTGATTGTTTTGGCATTTTTATCCATTTCATACGCTGGCAAACCTTCACTAAAAACGCGAACCTTTGTGTTGTCAATGATGTTTGTTTCGTTGCTGTTATTGCTGCCCATAATGTCGTTATTCAACATAGCTTCTATGTTCCAGCCTTCTTTTTTTGCTTTATCTGCCATATAAGTGGAGCCTAAAAGACCTTGCTCTTCACCGCTGACTGCAACAAAAATAATTGTTGCGGGAAATGATCGTTTGCTCATAATTCTTACACATTCCATTACATTGGCTACACCGCTGCCATCGTCGTTTGCACCAGGTGCAT
>CAXUMK010000002.1:2742-41855 GCA_964251885.1 uncultured Segetibacter sp.
GTGCGGTTCATTACATCGGTGGCTCTGCTATCGAGATGACCGCTAATTAAAAATATTCTTTTATCGTTGGGATCGGTTCCTTTCAAAGTGGCCATTACATTGCCAAGCAAGGTCGGCGCATCTACCCTGGTGCTTGTAGGAATGGTTGTAGTATCGATGATTGCGGTAAGTCTGCCTGCTGACTGAAGCGCAAATTCATTAAACTTTGAAAGCACATAATTACGGGCAGCGCCAATGCCTTTTTTCTTATCGTTTTGTGCACTTAAAGTATTTCTGGTTCCGTAAGAAACCATTTGCTGAATATATGATTTGAGGGAGTCTGATGAAACTTCTTTCACCATTTGTTCTATTACAGGGTCGCGCTGAATAATAGTCTGTGCCGGTAAAGAGGCAGTGAACAGAATGAATGCAGGTAATAATAATTTTCTCATTTTACAGATTGTACGCGAATGTACAAATCAAAAGAGTTGGACGTGGGAAAGCTAATGAAATTGTTACAAGTTACGCGTTACAAGATGCCGTGACGTGTTACTATAAACTGGAAACTGCAAACCGAAACAGTCTCTTCAATACCCATACTTATCACCCCACTTTTCTTTCAGGTATTTTCTCAATTCATTTTCCCGCGCATTCGTGCCGGGATCATAAAATTTAGTATTGGCAAGTTCATCGGGAAGGTATTCCTGGTCGGCAAAATTGCCTTCGAAAGAATGCGCATATTTATAGCCTTTTCCGTAATCCATATTTTTCATCAGCTTCGTTGGCGCGTTACGAATGTGTAAGGGAACGGGTAAGTCCCCCAGTTTGCTTACAGCATCCTGCGCCATACCAATAGCTGCATAAGAAGCGTTGCTTTTAACAGATGAGGCAAGATAGGTAGCACACTGAGAAAGAATAATACGGCTTTCAGGATAGCCGATTTTCGCAACCGCATCAAAGGTGGCATTGGCTAATAAAAGTGCATTCGGGTTAGCGTTTCCAATATCCTCGCTGGCAAATATCAGCATTCGCCGTGCTATGAATTTTACGTCTTCGCCACCTTCGATCATTCGTGCAAGCCAGTAAACAGCGCCGTTAGGGTCACTGCCCCGCATGCTTTTTATAAATGCTGATATAATATCGTAATGTTGCTCGCCCTGCTTGTCATACAGCGCAATTTTCTTTTGAGCTATCTCCATCACAACATTATTAGTAATTTCTATACTCCCCTTTAGGGGCTGGGGGTTTGCCTCACCCCCGACCCCTCTCCTTGCGGAGAGGGGAGTGCTTTGAACTATGAGTTCAAAAAGATTAAGCAATTTTCTTGCATCTCCACCTGAAATGTTTATCAAAGCTTCAGTTTCTTTCAGCTCTATCGTTTTGCTGCTCAGCCATTCATCTTTAGCCATTACTTCTCTCAACAAAGAGATCAGTTCATCGTTACTCAAAGGCTTCAGCACATACACCTGGCAACGGCTTAGCAAGGCAGAGTTAACTTCAAAAGAAGGATTTTCGGTCGTAGCGCCAATCAATGTGATGATGCCTTTTTCAACAGCGCCCAGCAATGCATCCTGCTGACCTTTGTTGAAGCGGTGAATTTCATCAATAAACAGGATCGCTTTCTCTTTTAGCCTGGCTTGTTCAATTATTTCGCGAACATCTTTTACCCCGCTGCTGATAGCGCTTAATTGAAAAAAGGGAGCCTGCAAAGTATGTGCAATAATGTTGGAAATGGTGGTTTTGCCCACTCCCGGCGGCCCCCATAAAATCATGGAAGGAATGGTTCCGTTTTCGATGGCTGTTCGTAAAATGCTTCCTTTACCGGTAAGGTGCTGCTGACCCGCGAGATCATCTAACGACGAAGGCCGCATTCTTTCAGCCAATGGCACGAGGGGTTGGTTCATACTATAAAGAAACAAAAAAGCGCCAAAATTGGCACTTCAAAAAATGATAAAATTATTCCTGGAAAAAGTCTTTGTACTTTTTCATAAGAGCAAAAGTCCAAAAGACATGGATCAGTAAAACCACCAGGTAAACCAGCATTACGATACCTATGATATGTACGTTTTCGGCTTTAAAACTCTGCTGGTATTCAGGGCCGAATTGTTTCATCATCTCTTTTGTAGCTGCTATGTAAGCTGACGGATTTCGAAGAAGAACAATGATAGGAGGGATGTTTAAAAAGCCGAAGATAACAGCGACAATGCCATTCACCCTTATTAAATCTTTAAGCCTGCGTCTTACTATCTGCTGCCGCTGCAAAACACGCTGATGAAATTGATTACTGAACCACGAGTACAAAACAATAGCAATAATTAAAAAAGTGGGTAGCCACAAAGCCGGCGAACCAATAGCCACCGGGATGATGACCAGTAATGAGAGGGCAAAGAAAAAGGCAATAAGGTTGATAAAGAAACCTAAAATTCTATATACGAGAGTCATTAATTTTTTGCTGTTTTATTTAGCCGGCAAATGTAGTTGAATTGAGCATCGTTGTGTCACTCCCTTGTACGGCAAATCTTTATGGAAGTTATTCTTCCTCAAAATAATCAGAGTCTATTTTTTTGATTTCGTATGATTTTGTAATCGATACACCGAGATTATAATCTATCATGTATTGAGCAAGCTTTGCACCATCAATTAAAACTATTTTAGTTTCATTTTTTGGCGAATATTCAGTTGCTTCCTTTGTAAATGTTGAGGTTGTAATGAAAATGCCTTTTTTAGCTCCCTGACCAGCTAAAGCGCCAACAAACTTATGCAATTCAGGCCTGCCTACAACTCCTTCCCATCTCTTTGCCTGTATATAAATTACATCTAGTCCTAACTTATCCTCTTTTATTATTCCATCAATTCCCTCATCAGCAGTGTATTTTGTTGCTCTTCCAGCTTCAGCCAAAGAACCTCCATAACCCATCTTAACTAAAAGGTCAACAACAATTTTTTCGAATTTGGCAGGATGGACAGATTTAAGAGTTAAAAGAACTTCCTGCTCTAATGCCTTTTGAATAATTAGATATCCTGCTGCTAAAAGTTCTTCGGGAGTTTGCTTTTTTACTTCTTCTTGAGATACGATTTCCTGTTCATTACTACCTTCTTTTTTCGTAGATTGAAATTCTATAAATTCTGGAAATTGTCTTAAATATTTTACATTAATTTCAGTAGGTCGCTCTTTTATAACTTTCTTACCTCGTTCAGTTATAATTAATGTTCCTCTTTTTGGAGAATCTATAAGCCCAGACTTCTTTAAATAGGTTCTTGCCCATCCAACTCTACTTCCAAATACAAATGTTTGCCCACTTGGTAACAATTCAGATCTCTCATCCTTTGAAAGATTAAATTTTTCTGCAAGAAGCTCAACAGCCTCATTCATTCTATATTCTTTTCCATCTGATACGAGTTGTAGTAAAGGCAACATTAAAGTTTGATAATCGGGTATCATAATTATGAATAAAGCCTGTAAAAAATAAATAGGTTGAAATGATTTAGACTTAAAATTGAATTGAAACCTCAATCAAGAAAGCTTTATTATGGCAATTCCCAATGTAGCAAACGCTAACATTAAAAAAATTATCGCAATAATTAGTTCTCTAATGTTTTTCCCTATTCTAACTTCCGTGTCTTCAAAACATTCTTTAGTCGTGCAGTCATCCTGTTTCGTTTCTTCAATCATATTCTGCTTAAGTTCACTCCTTGATTTTTCTTCTTTCAAAATAAGTTCCTTTACACATTGCCTTGCATCAATGTCAGAGAAATTAAGTTTTTCTTTAAAAAAAATATAGAGCGTTAAGTCAGAAATAGGCATAAGTAAAAATAAAAATTAAAAAAGCAAAAATCTAATTATTGTTATAGTTGTTGACGGATAAATTAGTGACTCCTTGATTGTCGAATAAAGAATGAAAAGTAAAAGTGTGCGACGCAACGATGTAAAATAGTAGTAATTCCGCCCGGTTCAAAAAATTCCTACTCACTTTTTTATCCCTTGTGCAGTATAACCGTTCCCTTTCTGTCAAAGCCGGTTTTATAGCAAAGCAATGCGTATGAGAATGAGACCCGGCAGCACGAAAAAGTCATTCCTTCAGGAAGGATTTAGGAGGGCTTCAAATCCAGCTTTATCTGCAACTCCTCAAACTGCTTTGCATCGATCTCGCTTGGCGCATCTAACATTACGTCGCGGCCGCTGTTGTTTTTAGGGAAGGCGATAAAGTCGCGAATGCTTTCACTGCCACCTAAGATTGCACAAAGACGGTCAAAGCCAAAAGCAATGCCTCCGTGGGGAGGAGCGCCATATTCAAAAGCGCCTAAGAGAAAGCCGAACTTATGTTGCTGTTCTTCTTCACTCATTCCCAAAGCTGCAAACATTTTTTCCTGCAGGTCTCTTTGAAAAATACGGATGGAACCGCCGCCAATTTCATTGCCATTTAAAACCATATCATACGCATTGGCTTTTATGTTTGCATAAGGATGATTGAGATAATCTGCCGCATTTTCAATAGCAGGATTGTTGTTGATCATGGTCGCAATCTGGTTAGGTTTGGCGATGTAAACGGATGGTGTCGCGCCACCCAGCGGTTGTCTTCTTCAGCATATTCAAACAAAGGGAAGTCGAGAACCCACAGCAGCTTAAACTCATTATCCTTTCGCAAGCCCAGACGTTTGCCCATTTCCATACGAAGTTCGCTGGTTGCTTTGCGGGTTTTTTCTTCTCTTCCGGCTAAAACTATAATCAAATCTCCCGGTTGCCCGTTGCAGGCTGCCGCTATTGCTTTAAGCTGCTCTTCTTTAAAAAATCTGTCAACACTGCTTTTCACCGTTCCGTCGGCATTGTATTTAATGTACACCAATCCCTGCATGCCTATCTGCGGACGTTTCACCCAGTCTGTCAGTTCATCAGTTTGTTTTCTGGTATACTCCGCGCAACTGGGAACCGCAATTGCCAGCACAGTTTCGGCATTGTCGAAAACAGGAAAAAGCCCCCCCGCCCCTAAAGGGGAGCTAAGAAGCTCGTCGCGGTGCGAAGGGAAAACAGTAGCCGGTACTTTCAGGTTGCCGATCTTCATTCCAAAACGGATGTCGGGCTTGTCGTTTCCGTAAGTCCACATAGCATCTTCCCAGGTAGTTCTTTCTACTGTTTCGGTATAGTCTATTCCCTTTACCTGTTTAAAGATGGACTTTATCATTCCTTCAAACATGTTCAAAATATCTTCCTGCTCTACAAAAGCCATTTCACAGTCTATTTGCGTAAACTCAGGCTGCCGGTCTGCTCGCAAATCTTCATCTCTAAAACATTTTACCACCTGGTAATACCTGTCGTAACCGCTTACCATCAGCAATTGCTTAAAGGTCTGCGGAGACTGGGGCAAAGCATAAAACTGGCCGGGATTCATTCTGGAAGGAACGACAAAATCCCTTGCACCTTCAGGAGTTGACTTGATCAGAAAAGGCGTTTCAATATCCATAAAGCCATTCTCGTGCAGGTAATTTCTTGCGGCACGGTTCACTGCATAACGAAGCTCAAGATTACGTTTTACGGCATTGCGGCGAAGGTCGAGATAGCGATATTTCATTCTTACATCATCGCCGCCATCGGTATCGTCCTGAATGGTAAATGGCGGAACGGCAGACCTGTTTAGTATCTTACATTCCGCTACCATTATTTCAATATCGCCTGTTGGTATGTTTGCATTCTTATTAGTGCGTTCATTCACGACACCTTTGGCCTGCAACACAAACTCGCGTCCCAGAGGCTGTTCGTCTAACTGCTGGTTAAGGCTTTCATTAAATAATAGCTGGGTTATGCCATACCGGTCGCGAAGGTCAACAAAAGTGATGCTTCCAAATTTGCGGACAGTCTGTATCCATCCTGCAAGGGTAACGGTCGTTCCTGCGTCGGTTAATCTGAGTTGTCCGCAGGTATGTGTTCTGTACATATTGAAAAGTTAAGCCCCGGCTCCTAAAGGGGAGAAAAGAAAATCATGAATGGCTGTTCATAATACTCTACCGAAGAATGTATTAAATTTTTAGAGCGGCAAATATAGTTATAGTTTGTTTCTTATAATTTAGGACTACAGCATGAGAATAAACAATACAACGTACAAACGAAGAGAATATTTTTTTTGGAACCAGCAGAAAAATTTCTATTTGGCTCCGGTTGTGTCACTCACTTTTACTGCATCAAGAAATTCAGCATATTCCATTTTGCACGGCTTCAAACGCCCTACATGGGTTTGCGGTTCCTGCCGCACCCTTTTTCCTGCTGATTCTTTATTCGGCCTTTCTTATGTAACTTTAGAATAAATTCAATTTTCAACATGTCCACTTCAGAAATATTAGAAAAGCTTGTACACAGTCCTAATGCAATAAAGATAATTGAGGAAGCGCAGTCAGTATTTGAGAAAGAAAAACTCGAACGGCAGAAGTTTTATGACCTCACTTATGATAATTTTAAAGCAGAATTCATTAACGGAGAAATTATTTTTCATTCCCCTGCGAGGTTAAGGCATTGGGATGTCTCAATGAAACTTTCGTCTTTGCTTCATATTTATGTTACCAAAAATAATGCAGGAATTGTGGGAGTTGAAAAAGTAATGATACGCTTAACACGGAATGATTACGAACCTGACATTTGCTTTTTTAAACAAGAAAGAGCAGTACAATTTACACCTGATCAAATGTTATTTCCTGCCCCTGACTTTATTATAGAAATTTTATCTGACTCAACAGAAAAGATTGACAGGGGTATTAAGTTTATAGATTATGCAGCCCACGGAGTGAGTGAATACTGGATTGTTGATGCAGCAAAAAAAACAGTAGAAAAATATTTGCTGCAACAAGGCGAGTATATGCTCGAGGTAAAATTGCAGGCTGAAGGAAAATTGCAGTCAAGTGTTGTGAAAGGATTTGCAGTAGCCCTGGAAGAATTGTTTGAGCAGTAATGAAAAGTTGCCTTTCGAGAAGTATTTGCTGCGCTACTACAGATTTTTTGATAATCAATCAGGCTGCGGCTTGATCCGGTAAAGATTGATAAGCCAGCATCTTTTCATAAATCTATTACTTCATTACATCCTTCCTTTATTAATTTTTCAATTAAAATCAAATCTTTGTCTTACTAATAAATTTTAATCGCTATTATTTCAAGTGCGACTTTCCTTGATTGTCAATCAGATGCATAAAACAGAACCGAAACCGAATTACGTTTTTGCAGCTTTCCTCTTTTTATTGTGTTAAATAAAGTTTTTTGTTTATAAACGTTTCGGTTTATTTGACAAAATATTATTTGATGAAACGTGCGATTTTTACTTTTTCTCTACTTTTTCTCTCTTATTTTGTTTTTGCCAACAATATTCAATTGCAAAAAGTATCGCTTACCGATACCAACCGTGCAGCCAAAACGGTAAACATTAAAATGAATATTTCGTGGGAACATTCGTGGCGCGACAGCATTAACTGGGATGCTGCATGGATCATCATAAAATACAAAGAACCAAAAGACAGCCTTTGGAAATGGAAACACGGAGCGCTTTCGCAGTCGGGGAATAATGCCGGCAGCGGAGCAGGATACAAGATAGTAGTGCCTGACGATCGCATGGGCGCTTTTTTCTATCGTTCTGCAATAGGTTCAGGGAATGTGGCTAGCAATGATGTAAAACTTTTTTGGGATTACGGCGCAGCAGGCGTTACAAATATAGACAGTGTAGAAGTGCGGGTTTTTGCAACTGAGATGGTGTACGTGCCACAAGGCAGTTATTGTTTGGGAGATGGGAACGGTAGTCAATACAGCGCGGCCTCTTTTCACTTAAAAAATTCCTTAAATTATAGTGTAATAAATGATAAATGGTCTCCTCTAATTAATACTTACTCAAGCTCAAGTGAGTACAACAGGGCAAATGATGATGATATTTTATATAATCAAGGAATTCGCATTTCAGGAATTAATGGCATTGATATAAATAACGATAAAGTAACTGATTATCTTAACTATCCTACCGGTTACAAAAGTTTTTATTGTATGAAATATAAGGTAACTCAGGGGCAGTATACTGATTTCCTAAACACCATTTTTTCCACTGATACCTCATCTTCAGCTCTAGATTATTTTGTAAGTACGAATACAGATCCAAATAAACTAAAGGCTGTACCTAAAGCGTTAAAGGCAGTATGGTATCCATTAGCAGATTATCTCTATAGTACGCCTACTGATTATAATAGAAATACAATCCTTCTTGATACAATTCAAATAAAATTTATTGTTCTGAGGCCAGACAGGGCGTATGGGATTATGGATATTAAGAAAAGTTTGTCCTTTTCGGATTGGGCGGGGTTACGACCAATGAGTGAACTCGAATTTGAAAAGAGTTGCAGGGGACCTCTACCTTCCGTCTTCTATGAAAAGCCATGGGGTTATGACTCTATGTATGTTCAAGACAATAGTAATTACTATGAGCCTTTTAAATTAAGCGGTACAGAGAATGGCACTGAGTTTTTCTTAGATTATAATATAACCAGAAGAAACTTAGAACCCTCAATTAACGGAACCGTGAATGGTGATGGAGGAGTAGGGCCTTATCGTGTCGGAATTTATGCGACTGATACATCTTCCAGAGTTTCGGCTCAAGCAAGTTATTATGGAATAATGGATTTAATTAAAAATACAGCTGAATTAATCATTCCTGCAAATGATGCAATTAGCCGGACATTGAATTATAATATTAATGGTCAAGGTGTTTTGACTCCTTTTGGGTTAAACTATAGATTTCGAAACATACAAAATAACTTTTCTCAAACTATTCCCTTATCATACGTTAAGAGTAATGGAGTAACATCATGGAGAGGTGGATCTGGTGCTGTTTATTATGGTTTCCGCGCCGTTCGTTCTGCACCTTCAGACAATTAAAACTTACCAATGAAAAGATTACTCTTACTGTCATTGGTAAGCTTTGCCTTTTGTTTTGCACAAGGGCAGGCGTTACAACTGCTTCATCCTGCAAGTGGCGATGTATGGCCTGCTTTCTCAACGCAAAGAATTCAATGGCAATTTGCTAACGTTGACAATATAAAAATTGAAGTATCTGTCGACAGCGCCAGAAGCTGGACTGTTCTGCAATCTTCCTATCCTGCTTCTGCAACTTACTATGACTGGACGGTTGTTAACAAACCTTCAGACAGTTGTTTTGTGCGTATTACAGATGTGGCTAATCCATCTGTTCAAAGTTCAAACTATCCGGGCAGCCCGTTTAAAATTCCTAAGCCAGCTTTACAGATTGACAATGTTGACGCATCCGTTTATGGCAGAACAGCGTTACCCATTTCATGGACATCAGCAGGTGTACAAACGATAAGATTACTTGCTTCTTACAACAATGGTCTTTCATACAGTGTTATTGCTGATAATATTCCGGCTTCTGCCGGCTATTATAATTGGATAGTTACAAACACTACAGCAACTAATTGCTTTATAGTTATTCAGTCTGCAGATACTTATTCTTTAAGTGATACAACTGGTCAGCTATTTTCTATTAAACAATTACCTGGCGCTACTGCTGTCAAATACCACGGCGGAAGCTACGATGGCCACAGCAGCGCAACCAATAAGCAAAAGAGCGTTCAGGTTGTAACGCCTAACACAAAAGTTCAGCTTACTCCCAATACAACGTTTCCAATAACCTGGAATTCAACCAGTGTTAACCAGGTGAATATTAAATACAGCATAGACAGTGGAGCAACATGGTTAAGCATTGCAACAGGTGTGACTGCAACAGTGTTCATCTACAACTGGACTGTTCCGGCTACGCCTTCTGCAAAGTGCCTGGTAAAAATTGCGGATGCTTCAGATTCAACTGTGTTTGATGTAAGCGACTCGGTATTTATCATCAAAGCAAATATGCTTAAGTTTAGCGCTCCTGCGTTAAATGATGTGTATTACCGTGGGCAGGTTATGCCAATTAGCTGGACAAGCCAGGGATTAAGTAAAGTAAACATTACTTATTTAGATGGATCGGTTTTAAAAACAATACAAAGTGGAGTAACTGCTGCAAATGAAGTCTATAACTGGATTGTTCCCACCGGCATTCCTGACTCAATCGGGTTAAAGATTTCAGATAATGATAATCCTTCTTTAACTGATACGATTTCCAAGCTCTTCATTCGCACCAGTCCTTCTGTATCTGCTATGAAATACCACGGTGGGAGCTATGACGGTCATTCTTCTGCTACTAACAAAGACGCATTTTTAACGTTGATAAAACCAAATGGTAGTATCACAATCGCTTCTGCCATTCCATATAATATTACCTGGGTTAGTTCCGGTGTCAATAGTGTAGATATAGCGCTTTCTGTTGACAGCGGTCATACATGGAAAAATATTGTTTCTGCGTACTCAAATACAGGCAGCTATGTATGGACTGTACCCGGCACTGCTTCAGCAAAATGCCTGATTAAGATCAGCAATTCTGCTGATTCAACTTTAAATGATGTGAGCGACTCTGTTTTCACCATTTTAGCAAAATCAATTACGTTGACTTCTGACACTGCCGCCATCAGGTATTATGGAACGGTATTGCCTTTGGAATGGACGCAAACGGGAATTGAGAAGGTTTCATTGCAATATAAAACCTCCTCACGCGGAAGCTGGCAAAAAATAAAAGACTCTTTGCCTTCGGCTTCAGAGGTCTTCAACTGGACTTTACCTGCATTAGCTTCAGATAGTTTGTATGTTCGCATTTTTGACACTGAAGATTCTTCAACTAACGATCAGCAATTGTTTGCAGGTGTTTTTAAAGCCCTGCCATCTGCATCAGCAACTAAATACCAAGGTGGCAGTTTTGATGGTCATGCATACAGAAGCACCAATAATAAAATAAACATTTTGAAACCGGCTGCTAACGATACTTTAATTAGTGGAAGTACCTATCCCATTAGCTGGATAGCCGGAAATGTGACTGATAGTGTAACGCTTCAATACACTTTAGACAGCGGGATCACCTGGAACAACATTGCAAATATTTCTGCCGTTACCGGACAGTATCAGTGGTCTGTACCATCTGCAGGTGGCAAAGCAAATTCAAAGGCTGCCGCTATCGCCTCAGACATTCTTTCCAATAAATGCATTATTCGTGCTGTATCAATTAATTCTGTTAACGAAATAGTTGGCATTAGCAGTAAAACATTCTCTATTGAGCAGTCAAATTCCTTTCCTCCAAGTTATTACTGGGTAGGAGGTACGGGTCTATGGTCCGATTATGCGCATCATTGGGCGACGACATCTGGTGGAACTACATTTCACTCGCAGCCTCCGTCTTCTGTAAATAACGTTTTCTTCGATGCGAATTCTTTCAATTCAACAGGTCAGACAGTTACGGTAGATGTTGAGGCAGCGTGTAGAAATATGAACTGGTCGGGAGCGACTCATAAACCTAACCTGGTAGTTCCTTCATCACTTAAACTGACTGTTTATGGTTCAATAGCGAATTAATTAAGATAAATACAATCTGCCGTTCTATACCTCCCGCTATATAAAATACCAGTGATTTTTTGAGCTGGGCTGCATTACTACTATTTTACATCGTTGCTGCCTGCCCCGCTTTTTTGACGGGGTCGCACACTTCTCTGAAGGTACTTTCTTCCGCAAAAGATAGCCGTCATTGGCAGGAGGAATGACGAAGCAATCTCAATTGAGACAGTGAGACATTGAGTCGTTAAGTCATTAATGCATCGTCATCAGGCTGCCAATGACGGGTAGAAAATTAAAGACGATGTGGTAGGTAAAATGTTAGGTTATGTAATGCTGTACCGCTCCTTCTCCGCGAGGAGAAGGAGCCGGAGGATGAGGTCTTTGACGCACAGCGAACAAAGCGTACAAGAGTGCGACGCAACGATGCCTCATAGTAGTAATTCAGTTCGGCTCCAAAAGCCAGTACACATTTTAGGCAGTGCGAAGTATAGTAAGAACCTATTCATGTTATTCCCTTCATTGAAAACAAAGTGATAAATCCATATTCAGATAATAGGATTAAGTAATTTCGCTTCTATTTACATTAAAACTGAATCTATGAGTTTAGGATACTTCTCTTATCCAATACCGGCAAACGAACCGGTTTTAAATTATGCACCGGGAAGCCCGGAAAAAGCGGCTTTAAAAAAGGCTTTAGCTGAATTGAAAAAAGAAGAGACCGACATACCAATGTATATAGGTGGAGAAGAGGTACGTACCGGTAACAAAAAAGCGCTTCACCCTCCTCACGAGAAAGCACATACTTTAGGATATTATCACTTTGGTGACGAACAACATGTAAGGCAGGCAATAGATGCAGCCCTGAAAGTGCGGGAGGAGTGGAGCAATACAAGTTGGGAATACAGGGCGCATATCTTTTTGAAAGCTGCTGATCTCATTGCAACAAAGTACCGGCCTTACATCAACGGTACAACGATGCTCGGTCAGAGCAAAACGGCTTACCAGGCTGAGATAGATAGTGCCTGCGAGCTGATTGACTTTCTTCGTTTTAATGTGTACTTCCTGACCGAGATATATAAGCAGCAACCGGTTTCAAGCGCTGGAATGCATAACCGTACAGAGTGGAGGGGGCTTGAGGGATTTGTGCTTGCTGTTACTCCCTTCAATTTTACGGCAATAGCCGGTAACCTTCCTTCAAGCGCGGCGATGTGCGGTAATGTAGTTGTATGGAAACCTGCCGACACGCAGGTTTTTGCTTCTCAAATGTTCATGCGTATTATGAAAGAAGCAGGTTTGCCCGATGGTGTCATTAACCTTGTTTATGTAGAAGGTTCTGTTTTGGGTGATGTTTGCCTTACCCATCCCGATCTTGCAGGGGTGCATTTTACAGGCTCAACCGCCGTTTTCAATACTATCTGGAAAACCATTGGACAAAACATTGGCAAATACAAAGGCTACCCGCGAATAGTAGGAGAGACCGGCGGTAAAGACTTTGTTGTGGCACACAAAAGCGCTGATGTAGATGTGGTGGTAACGGCATTGGCCCGTGGCGCTTTTGAATACCAGGGACAGAAATGCTCTGCTGCCTCCAGGGCTTATATACCAGGTAATCTGGCAGAAGAAATTAAATTAAAACTGGCGGCAGAAGTGAAAACTATGAAAATGGGAAGCGTTGAAGACTTCAGCAATTTCATGGGAGCGGTGATAGACGAAAGAAGCTTTGATAAGATAAAAAGATACATTGATGATATTGACGGAACCAGCGCCAAAATATTGGTTGGAGGAAAGTGTGATAAAACAAACGGATATTTTGTTGAGCCGACTGTTATTGAAACCACCGACCCAAAATCTGTAACCATGTGCGAAGAGATTTTTGGTCCGGTTCTTACCATTTATACTTATGATGCAGACAAGTTTGAAGAAACTTTGGAATTGGTTAACACCACTTCGCCTTATGCCCTTACCGGCGCTATTATTTCTCAGGACAGGGCAGCAGTCGAGCTGGCTACGAAAAAGCTGAGACACAGTGCCGGCAACTTTTATATCAACGATAAACCAACCGGCGCTGTTGTTGGTCAGCAACCTTTTGGCGGTGGTCGTGCTAGCGGAACCAACGACAAAGCCGGAAGTATGATTAACCTTTACAGGTGGCTGAGCGCCAGAACGATAAAAGAAACATTTAACCCGGCGACTGATTACAGGTATTCGTTTTTGTCAGAGGCTTGATTTGAAGTTGGTTGAGTTATTTATTTTGATACCAGCTTTGGTTTTTTATAGCATCATCGTTGCGTCGCAATCCTTTCATCGGCATATCTTTATGCATCTTATTGATGCAATTTGATCATGTCTTAAATAACTCAAACAACTTCTTAATGTGTTTAATGTTTTGAGGGCATTTTGAAGGAGTTGCTTTAAGGAAGCGACTCCTTTTCTTTTTCCCATTGGTATTAAAATATTTCTGTCAACTTTTCATTCAATTCTAAAGTAGTCTGATCAGTAATATTAATGTTTGTTTTCTCTGTTGGCATTTATAATCAATCTTCTAATTTTACCAAAAACAAACCTCTTTGAAAACAATTCTCAACGAGCAGCAGATTGCACTTACTATCAAACGTCTTGCACATCAGGTGCTCGAAAATCATTTGAACCTGCACAATACGGTTATCATCGGTCTGCAGCCCCGTGGATTGTATGTAAGTGATAAGATAGTAGAAGAGCTAAAAAGCAACCTGCCTGGTGAAAAAGTAAATTACGGTATCCTTGATATTACTTTTTACCGCGACGATGTGAGAAGAGAAATAAAAGTTCCTAATAAAACAAATATCAACTTTGACATCGAAAACAAGAATGTTATACTCATTGATGACGTTTTATATACAGGAAGAACGATACGTGCAGCCTTAGATGCTTTGCTCGATTTTGGCAGGCCTGCAAAAGTTGAATTATGTGTTTTAATAGACAGAAGATTTAGCCGGGAGTTACCAATACAACCCGATTATGCCGGTAAAGTAATTGATGCTCTGATTTCGCAAAAAGTAAAAGTAATGTGGAAAGAAAAAGATGCCGCAACTGAAGTGGTAATTACTGAATAATGGTTAATTGCTCAATTGCTCAATGGCTCAATTGCTAATCGATTAATGACTCATTGACTTAATGACTTATTGACTTTTTAACTACTGACTACTGACTACTGACTACTGATGCAACGTTTGATTTTTTCCAATTGTCCTTTGCTTATGAGACAAACCTTAATCGCTCTTCTGCTGTGTTCTTCCGTCATTTCTTTTGGACAAAAAAGTGATAGGTGGCAACTTTCATTTCAGTTACAGCCAGAGTTGACATTTCACAAAAATCAATATTATTATAAGTCGCAGGAACAGTTTACTAAACTAACATTCAATATTGGTGCAGCCTCGTTAATCCAATACAATTTGACCGATAGAATATTTATAGAAGGTGGTTTGGGTTTTATTTCAAGAAAGTTAACAACACAAGCTTTTGTTTCCCAGTCGTCATTACCAGTGCCCTACTATGACACTACCTTAGTACTTCACGTAACACGGAGCATATCATTAAGAACACTTCAGCTTCCTGTTGGCATTGGAGTGACCATCATCAAGACAAAAAATGCAAAGCTTTTTGTAAAAGCTGACTATGTACCCAACTTTTTACTCAATACTAAATATGAAATAAGTAATTATCCAGCCTTTAAGAAGAATTATTGGCAAGGGTATTCATTAAATGCAGGCATTGGCATGGATTATCAATTAAATAAGAAAGTATCTCTTACAAGTGCTTTAGAGTATTCATTTACAAATACAGTTACTAAAGACCCATATCTTTTTAGTCAAGACGAAAGATCAATTGCTTTGCCGCATACATACCTGCAACTAAGTGCAGGAATTAAAACAAGCCTCAATTAGCTTTAGTTGACAAAAGGCAATTATAGCCAACAAGGGTTGCTTTCATTGAGCATTGTATAGTTGTCAATGGATTTGAGTGACTCCTTAGCTTGTCGAATAAAGAATGAAAAGTAGAAGAGTGCGACGCAACGTATGACTCATAAGAGTAATTCGGCTTGGTTCAAAAAAAATCTACTCACTTTTTATCCCCTGCGTAGTATGATTTAAGCATTGATATTTTTTTAGTCTTTACATTAAAGCAGACCTATTAACTTTGCCTCTTGAAATGACACTTTCTACTCCGCACTTATTAGGCATTAAAGATCTGCTGCCAACAGATATTCGTTTAATTCTCGATACCGCCCGTCAATTTAAAGACGTTTTACAAAGACCAGTTAAGAAGGTTCCTTCACTCAGAGATGTAACAATAGTGAACCTTTTTTTTGAGAACTCTACCCGAACCCGCATTTCATTTGAGCTTGCAGAAAAAAGATTAAGCGCCGATGTTTTAAATTTCACTACCAGCTCTTCCTCTGTCGCTAAAGGGGAAACCATGCTCGATACTGTAAACAATATACTGAGCATGAAAGTGGACATGGTGGTGATGCGACACAGCGCAAGTGGCGCGCCGCACTTTTTAGCCAAACATATTCCCGCCGCTATTGTAAATGCCGGTGATGGCATCAATGAACATCCGACCCAGGCTTTGCTCGACGCATTTTCAATAGAAGATGCAACCGGCGGACTGGCAGGGAAAAAAATCGCGATTGTAGGTGACATCATGCACAGCCGCGTGGCGCTAAGCAATATTTACCTGCTGACAAAAATGGGAGCGGAGGTGACTGTTGCCGGCCCGCCGACATTAATTCCTACATACATAAAAGAAGCTTTTGGAATCAATGTGACTTATAATCTTAAAGAAGCGCTTAAATGGTGTGATGTGGCAAACGTATTGCGCATTCAGTTAGAAAGGCAGAACCAGCCTTTATTTTCTTCTTTGCGGGAATACAATCTTGCTTATGGCATTTCACGAAAATTACTCGAAAGCCTGGGGAAAAAAATAGTCATCATGCATCCGGGGCCTATTAACCGTGGAGTAGAATTAGACAGCGACGTAGCAGACGGCAATGAAAGCATCATTCTGCAGCAGGTAGAAAATGGTGTCGCGGTTAGAATGTCGGTTTTATATTTATTGGCAAACAGAGAAGATAAGTAGGTTACGGTCAAAGCTTTGGTTTTAATAAAAGTAACAGCTAAACTAAAAGTGGTTACTTTACATCATCTATATCAACTTAATTTTTATGCTGCGAATTTGTCTTTTTCCGGGAACTTTTGACCCGGTTACTTTGGGACATGTTGACATTATCAACAGGTCTTTAAACTTATTCGATAAAGTAGTGATCGGGATAGGTAAAAATTCAAATAAAACCCCCTTGTATTCAGCAGAAGAAAGACTTTTTTGGGTAAAAGAAATTTATAAAGATGAGCCGAAGGTAGATGCACTTGTGTATGAAGGACTGACAGCCGAATGCTGCAAAACGGTAGGAGCAAAGTTTATTTTAAGAGGCATACGCTACGTGAATGATTTTGAATACGAAAAGGCAATTGCAGACATGAACAGAAGCCTGGACCCTTCGATAGAAACCATCTTTTTAACATGCCTTCCAAAATTTACTTCTGTAGCGTCGACACTCGTGAGAGACGTAATAAGAAATGGTGGAGACGTATCTCAGTTCTTACCGAAAGTAGTTCTAAAGTCAATGAAGAGCAGCAACAAAAGACTACAAACAGTTGCTGACAAACAGTAGACAAGACAAGCATATACCCTCAATGACTTGTTGACCTATTGACTTAATAACTAATTATATTGACTTAAGACTAATTATACCGCACGCTGTATAAGATCCCCGCTAACGGGATAAGAGTGCATAGTTGTATAATGAATAAAAGTACAATGCATCATTTAGCTAAACGACACACCGGCAGATGAAGGGATTGCTTCGTCGTTCCTCCTCGCAATGACGGCTCTCTTTTTGCCGAAGAAAGTACCTTCAGAGGAAGTGTGCGACGCAACGATGTGAAATAGTAGTAATGCAGCCCGGCTCCAAAAAAAACCACTGCACATTCTTATGCCCGGGAAATATAATGACCTATTGACTTAATGACTTACTGACCCATTGACTTTATTACTAAGTGTACCTCACAACAGAAGCCCCATTCTTATTCTACCGTTTGGCCTCTTCATTTTCACATTTTTCAAATTAGCACATTAGCACATCAGCCATATTAGCACATCAGCACATTAATTCACCTGGTTATGCCGGTCAAAATATTTTTCAATTATTTCGATAATGTTGCTGTAAGAATTGGATAGATAGTTTTGCAAATCATTTTCTGCGACCCAAGTCAGTTCTGTAATTCCTTCGGCTAACTGTGGCAGAAGTTCCTGCTCCCCCGCCACTTTCATTGCAAACCAATGTGTTTCCTTTTCTATATCCTCTCCTTTTTCGTGATAATAATGCAGTGTTATATCTACCAGTTCTCCTAACTGAATGTTTTTCAATCCGGTTTCTTCTTTTACTTCCCTTACAGCGCACTGTTCTATTGTTTCCCCTTCATCCAGTTTTCCTTTTGGCAGATCCCACTTTCCACGGCGGAACTGAAACAATATTTTACGTTCTTCGTTCTCAACTATTCCTCCTCCCGCAATTATTTTTATTGACATGTCTTTCATTTGTGCAAAGAAACAAAAACAAACGCACCAAAGGCAAATACCGTTTCCCCTTAACTTCGCGCCATGAATAACAAGAATGGAGTAGCTGAAAAATTGCTACAGACAGGTGCCGTGCAACTAAGGCCTGAGCAACCTTACACGTGGGCAAGCGGATGGAAAAGCCCGATTTATTGTGACAACCGCAAACTCCTGTCGTTTCCGTACATTAGGGAATATATTAAAAGTGAGATGTGCAACGTTATATTTGAGAAATATCCTGAAGCAGACTTAATAGCAGGCGTAGCCACAGCAGGAATAGCCTGGGGCGTGATGGCTGCAGACCAATTAAAACTTCCTTTTATCTATGTACGGCCAAAACCTAAAGAACATGGTTTGGGTAACCAGATAGAGGGCGCTTACGAGCAGGGACAGAAGACAGTTGTGGTAGAAGATTTGATTTCTACCGGCAAAAGCAGTTTGCAGGTTGTAGAGGTTTTGCGAAAATCAGGGCTGCAAATTGCAGGAATGGTTTCCATATTTTCTTATGGCTTTGACGAAGCGGAAAAAAATTTTGCTGACGCAGGTGTTCACTACCAATCTTTAACCGATTACTCTGCATTAATTAACATGGGTTTAGAGAAGGGGAAAATACAATCCAATGCAGAAGCTTTATTATTGCAATGGAGAAACGACCCTGCCAACTGGCAAGGTATATAAAACCATGATAAACCTACATAATATGAAAAACACCCTTTTATTGGCCATTATCCTGATAGGATTTTGCGCTGCAACATCTGCTCAAAACCGCAAGCCTGAGTGGGCTACGATTAAAACCCCCAGCCTCAGATGCTGGGAATGCAAAAAGAGGCTCGAAGATTACATGGCAAGAGAAATTGGTCAGACAGAAAGCGGAATAATTAAAATGCAAATCAATTTATTAAGTGGTACTACCCGTGTGCAGTATTGGCCTGACAGGGTTAACTTAAATTATGTTCAAACGGCTTTTGCCAATGCCGGTTTTGATGCAGATAACATAAAGGCAGAACCCGACAGCTATAAAAAGCTTCCTCCCGCTTGCAAAAGAATTGAAGAAGGGGGAGGTCCTAAAAAAGGTCAGCCATGTCACATGGAGCCGATGAGATAGGAGGTGGGAGAGGGGAGTTGGGAGTCAGGAGACGGGAGTTTGGAGACAGTAGGTATGAGTTATAGTAGATATAATAGTAGGAGATAGGAAGGTAGAAATTATTTTTTTGAACGGTCAATAGATCACTATTCAGCATCGTTGCGACGCTCCTTTTGACATTTGTAATTCTATTTCGTTTTTTTCTGCAACTTTAGATGTGCCACACCTCGAAGGTGTGGCACATCTGCTTTATGCATTTTTGTAATTGGCGGATATCTGGGATTACATTGTTGCCATGTTCCTTTTCAACCTTTAGTAATTCTGGTGGTCAAAAAAATGGCTTTCCGGGATTTACATATACAAAACGAAAACATAAATGTGTAAGATAAGTCTCTTATTCCGGCAAATTCGCAGATTCGCTACCAATGTACAAAGCAAAAGCAGCTAATGCAGTGTCTTTTAACATACTTACAAAAGCCATCGACTTATAATCGTCGCTGGCGGCATGCAGGTAGTTTGGAAGATGTACCGTTAAAACAAAAATGATAAGTAACAGCGCAAGAAGGTAACCCGCAAGTTTTACCTGCTTGTGTGCAATAAAGGCAATTCCGGCTAAAATAAAAGACAATCCTACCAGGTACACCAATAATTTTTTTCCAGGTAAAAATTCGGGTACAAAGACGATTAAATTGTCTGGTTTCATAAAATGATAAATCCCGAAAATAATCATAATAACTCCTAATATTACAACTGCAATGCGTGAGATGTTATGCTGTGTCATATGGCTTGTTTTAATTTATTAAATTTAATTGTTTTTTTTAATTGTTCGAATAAATTATATGCAACCCAATAATATCCGGGAGAAATGAATAGAATTAGAAACATATTTTCTTGTTTAACAGTTTTATCCGCTATTTCTTCTTAATTTACATTCATTCTTATTAAGGATGCTGTTGAGAAATTACATTAACAACCTTTAAATGTTCTACATGAGTGTAAAAGACGTTTTATCAATTTTGTTCGGACTTAATCAGCCCGAGTTAGTACCCGTTCCGGTAAACAATAACCAACAGGATAGATAAAATAATTCAGCTTCTGTTGTTTCTTATAGGAACTAAAGCTTCGCAAACCAAAAATTTGCGAAGCTTTATTTTTAATAGTAACGCCGCGAAATGTGAGTTATCATGCTTTTGTTAATAGCAGAAAAGAATACATTGCAAATGCGGCAATGGCTGTATTCAGAAAATTAACTGCATTATTGTTTAAATATCTTTTACGTTCAAGACTTGCTCCCAATACAGAGTCAAAAAGATTTCCAATAGTCCCCGCTGCAATAATCAATAAAAAAGCAGTATGAAGTCCGTAGCTGATGGCATGAACCGAAGCAATGATGAAACTGCCTGCAATACCCAAAAGCGTTCCTTCAGGACTTATTACCCCGTCTAAGCCTTTTGTGTCTTTCTTACAAGTAAGGATGTTATAGAATTTCTTCCCATACACATTCCCCAGTTCTGAAGATAGGGTGTCTGCTGTGGCAGATGCAAAACTTGCTGCCATTATCAGTTCCAGTAGTTCTTTGTATCCAGGAAGTGCGACTGCCGTTAAGCCAAGTATGGCTGCCACACCTGCATTTGCAACTACCTGTCCTGCTGTTCTTTTTCCTTTATCTTTTTCTGCTAATCCTAACTTTTGCTTTTGATTCATTCCCCATGAGGTGGCAGATGTTCCAAGTAAAAAAAATGTCGCTAACAGTGCTATGCCTGTATAACCAGCTCCGGCAAAAATGAACAAACCTGTTACAAAACCGGTCAGGCCGGCAGAAGCTGTCAGCTTACCAGTCTTTACGCTTGCAATTGCACCGATCAGAAGAACGGATGTAATTAACCAATAGTTAGAAAGCATGTGTTTACAACAGATGAATACCTGCTGATGATTTTTCTAAAATTATAGATTTTATCCAATGCCATTAACTTAAGAATGTTTGTACTGATAATACATTGTGTATAAAGCTGAATAAAAAGATGCGGTACAAGGGAGTGACACAACCGGAGCAGAAGAAAGAACAAATGTTTGTTCCTCAAAAGAACTTTAAGTTAATGATATTGAGCTTTTATCTTCAATTCATTTCCTGTGGATTAGCTTCACTAATTTACCAAATTCCTCAATTCTTATTTGCACCTTTGCAGCACAAAAAAAAGCAAACCATTTATAACATATATGGCTGTACCTGTATTAGAAAGACGGCTTGGCCTTATACAGGCTTCGGCTATTAATATGATCGATATGGTTGGTATTGGCCCGTTCATCACCCTGCCAATGGTTATAGGTATGATGAACGGGCCATGGTTTTTATACGCCTGGATAGCAGGTGCAGTTCTTTCTTTTATTGATGCAATGATATGGAGTGAATTGGGTACCGCATTTCCTAAAGCAGGCGGCAGTTATAACTTTCTGAAAGAAGCTTACGGAGTAAACGGTGCGGGAAAAATGATGAGTTTTTTATTTGTGTGGCAAACGATGATACAGGCGCCTCTTGTTATCGCATCGGCTGCTATTGGGTTTGCATCTTATTTTTCTTACCTCGTTCCTTTAACTTTTGTAGAAAGTAAAATAGTGAGCGGAAGCGTAGTGATCTTAATTGTACTGCTGTTATACAGAAAGATAGATGCGATAGGTAAGATCAGCATTTTTCTTTGGGCAGGTGTTATCATTACCATGTTTTGGATAATAGGCGCAGGTATTGCTCATGGAAACTTTACGGCACCCATCCGGCATATTAACGATGGATTGACTATAAACTATGCTTTTGTGTCGGCTATTGGTTTTGCAAGTGTAAAGTCTGTTTATAGTTATCTTGGTTACTATAATGTTTGTCATTTAGGAGGAGAGATCATCAACCCGTCTAAAAATATTCCGCGGAGTATGTTTTTATCAATAGCAGGTATTGCTGTTTTGTATCTGCTAATGAATATTAGTGTGGTAAGCGTAATACCGTGGCAGCAGGCAAAAGAAAGTGAATTTGTGTTAAGCCTTTACATGAAAGAACTTGCCGGAAGTACAGCAGCCAAAATGATTACCTGTCTTATTTTGTGGGTTGCTTTCGCTTCCGTTTTTTCTGCGACTTTGGGTTATAGCCGTGTACCCTATGCAGCAGCGGCAGACGGAGCTTTTTTTAAAATATTTGCAAAAGTTCATCCTACAAAACACTTTCCATACATTTCGTTACTGGTATTGGGAAGTATCGCTTTTGTTTTCAGTTTGCTGTTCAGGCTTGGCGAGGTGATCAGCGCTATCCTTGCTATGCGTATACTGATTCAATTTATAGGACAGGCAATTGGTTTATTGTTATTAAGAAAAGCCAGATCCGCTAATTCGTTCCCATATAAAATGCCTCTGTTTCCCCTGCCTGTATACATTGCTATTGCTATCTGGTTATTTATTTTGTATTCGACAGGTCTTACAATGGCTACTTACGGATTAGTGGTGATTGCTTTGGGAGCCATCGTATTTTTTATAAAAGCGAAAGTAAATAACGAATGGCCGTGGCAGCCCGTACCGCCCCGACCCTAAAGGGAGAAGTGAGACCGGCGACCCTGCCCCAACCCTAAAGGGAGAAGTGAGAAAGCTGTGATCCATAGAAAGAGACGTACAATAACTTTAGTTGTCAAGGGATAAATTTGTGACTTTGTGGCTTGTCGAATAAAGAGTGAAAAGTACACGGGTGCGACGCAACGATGTAAAATAGTAGTAATGCAGTCCGGCTCAAAAAAAACACTGCACATTTTTTATGCGAAGGGAAGCATAATTACTTCTATTAAATCACCAAAACTCTCACGTCACAATCCAATAATAAATGAAGCCTAAGCACATAAAAAGTTCTATGATCCACAACCAATAATTCTTTTTAAAAAAGCGCTTTAGGATAATGTCTGCACCAACAATTATAATGATAAATAACAGCAGCCTTAACAGCAAAGGATGTCTCCACTCTGCCGCAGTATTGCTCTCAAATATAAGCTGATAGAGCAAAACGATTATGCCGAAAAGCGAAAGTATTACAAATGGTGTCGTTCTGCTAAACCACTTTACCCCCCGCCCTAAAGGGAGCTTTACCCAACGAAATACTGACCTGAGAAAAGATACAAACGGATGCCGCCCATATTTCATAAGTCTGGATTGATGTTCTGCTTTTCTCTCTCCTCCCTTTAAGGCCGGGGCTAAAACGCTTCGGCCATATCGGGTATTTTCTCTGCTTTATATGCCCCGTTGTCGAGCTTCTTTTTAGTTTCTTCAAAGGCTTTTAAAGTCAGGTCAATGTCTTCGTCGCTGTGTGCAGCAGTAGGAATAATCCTGTAGATAATCTCGCCTTTAGGAATAACCGGATACACCACAATAGAGCAAAAGATATGATAGTTTTCCCTCAAATCCATTACCATCGAGGTGGCTTCGGGCACATCACCTTTCATATAAATGGGCGTAACCGGAGAATTGGTGCTGCCAATGTCAAAACCTCTTGCTTTCAATCCTTCCTGCAGGCGGTTTACGTTGTACCAGAGTTTTTCTCTTAATTCGGGCATTGTCTTCACCATGTCCATCCGGTGCAGCATGCCTTCAACAACAATCAATGGTAAACTTTTAGCAAAGATCTGGCTGCGGGTATTGTATCTAAGATATTTGAGTACGTCTTTCGGACCACTTATAAAAGCTCCGATGCTTCCCATACTTTTTACAAATGTCGAAAAGTATAAGTCTATTTTGTCTGTACAGCCTTGCGCACTGTCTGCGCCTGCACCATCCGGTCCCATATAGCCAAAGCCATGCGCATCGTCTATCAACATTCTAAACTCATACTTATCTTTCAATCCGGTTATTTCTTTCAAAATTCCCTGCTCACCATCCATACCAAAAACCCCTTCTGTAATAACGAGTATGCCTCCGCCATTTTTGGCCGCCATTTCGGTCGCACGCTGCAGTTGCTTTTCACAATCGTCAATGTCATTGTGTTTGTAAGCATAGCGATGACCCATGTGTAGGCGAACACCGTCCACTATACAGGCATGTGCCTGCGCATCGTACACAATTACATCGCGCCGGTTTACCAATGCATCAATACAACTCATAATTCCTTGGTAGCCAAAGTTTAAAAGCATCGTGTCTTCACGTCCCACAAATTCGCTGATTACCTTTTCAAGCTCATCATGCTTTTGCGAATTTCCGCTCATCATCCGGGCGCCCATCGGGTTTCCCATTCCGTACATGGCAGCCGCCTCTGTATCTATTCTTCTCACTTCCGGATGGTTCACTAAGCCGAGATAGTTATTCAGGCTCCATACGATCATTTCTTTTCCCCTGAAAGTCATTCGTGGCCCCAGTTCACCCTCCAGCTTAGGGAAAGCAAAATAACCGTGCGCCCTGTCCATGTGCTGCCCAATAGGGCCGCCATCTTTTACCAGCTTTGCAAAAACATCTGCCATCCTGATTGATTTTAGTTTTTTTTCTTTTGGTACCCGACAATTGTAATTCTGTTAATCATTGTTGCGTCGCACACTTGTACTGATGTACAAAACGCAGCAATAAAACAGTCATTCAAAAAGCGTAAAAATCCGGGCAAAGGTAAGGCAACGAAGGAATAGTTGGAGTTTGAAAACCGTCTCACTTTAAACACATCCCGCCCTACTGACTTTCCACGTTTTTTTTAAAATAAACATTAGAAGAATTTGATATTTCAATTTTTATTTCTATTTTTCAAACACCCTTCTTTAATCTAATCCTAATATTTTTAATCTAATCTTAATACTAATGAAAACTATTTTCTTCCTTTTATTCCTATTGGTCAATTCCTCTTCCTATTGTCAAACTGAAACTGACTTGCTTTCACAGTTAGACGCAGCAAAAAGTGATTCGGATAGAGTAAAAGTTCTTATAGACCTACATAATCTGTTTTTTAAAACCGACCTTGAAAAAAGTGAACAGTATACCAGGCAGATGCTGTTTTATGGCAAAGCATCAGGAAATCCTGGTTGGGAAAATAAAGGTTATCTGGGTTTAGCCCGTTGCGCCAGAAAACGCAGACAGTATGATAGCGTTGTTCATTATGATTCTCTTTCTTTATCCTGCTTGCAACGTACTGCAGATCCCAATACTGTATTCGCTGCCAAATTACAGCTCGTAAGAGATTTTTCCGATGCTGTTAATCCTAAAAAAGCATTGCCCATTTTACAAGACTGTGAACGCTATTGCGAAAAAACACACGATCCTGCTCAAATAGCAAAAACACAGCAATCATTTGGCTGGTACTATGTTCAGATAAACCAGAATACAAAAGCGGTTTCGTACTACTATAAAGCTCTCCAAGCTTATACTGATTTGAAGGATGAGTATATGATCGCCAAAACCAAAATTTTTTTAGTTCAATCACTAATGGCTATTGGACGTACTGACAGTATTCCAGCATTAATATTTAGTGCGCTTGAATTTTATAAAAAAAGTAATTTCCTTCCCAGTCAGGCTTATTGTTACGAGCTACTTGGGCAATCGTATTTTATCAATGGCAATACTGCAAAAGGAATAGAAAACGACCTTGAAGCTAAACATTTATACAATATTTCAAATAACAGAGTAGAGGAAGCTATTGCTACAATTGATTTGGCAAGATCTTACCTCGCGAGTAAAAATTTTGAAAAAACTGAAACCTACTGCAGAGATGCGCAAGAGATATTTACCGATTTGAAATATAATTTGGGTTTGATAAAAACGAAGACTTTATGGGGACAATTTTATGCTGAAAAGGGCGATTATGATTTGTCAGAACAATATTTCAGAGATGCAGATAAACAGGCTAAGGAACTCGATTTTCCTGATTTGCAAACTGACAATTTAAGATATTGGGCAGCAAAATGGTATAAACAAAAGAAATATGCAGCAGGAGATTCAATGATTTTGGCGTATGCTGAAAAAGTAGTGTCACAAAGAGAGCCCGCAATGATAGCAAATGAATTAAGGATGCTTACTGAAAAAAACAAGAATATTGATTCAAATAAGATCAGGTTGTTGTCATTGCTATATACACCTGGAGGAGTTGAAAAATTTAAGAAGCAGTTAAATAAAAAAAGTTTATCCTCAGTTATAGGTATGGATAGTTTACTTACGGTCAATCCTTTTTCTTTTGCATCTGCAACTTATGACAGCGCTGCCAATATTGCTTACAATAAGCAGTTGCTCGACATGGAATCTAAATACAAAACCCGCCTGGTCACCGACAGCCTGCATCATGAACAAGAGGCTGCCCTTCTTGCCCAACAAAGAATTAAAAACAACAATATCATCCTGATTTCTATTATCGCAATCTGCCTGCTGCTTTTTGCAGGTTTTGCCCTGCAATACCGTAACCGCATAAGAGCAGAAAGGGACAAAGAAAAAATACAACTGCTTCAAAATGAAATTCATCACAGGGTAAAAAACAACCTGGGAGTTATCAGCCGCCTGGTAGATATAGCGGGTAAAAACGCAGTGGATGACGTGCCTCTTTCATCTCTTAAAACACGCATTAAATCTATTGAGCTTTTGCACAAGCATTTGTATAGCGAAGAGGCAAAAACAGGAAATATTTCGCTGCAGTCATATTTAGAAGACCTGTGCCTTGCCATAGCCGCCACCTTCGAAACAGGAAAAGACATAAGAATACAGGTAAACGCCAACACAGAATTAGAAAGCACTGTAGCAGAAAAAGTAGGCCTCATTGTAAACGAACTGGTTACCAATAGTTATAAATACGCCTTCCAGGAAAAAACATCAGGCACTATACATATTACAGCCAAAAGACAGGACGAAAATAATATTGAAGTAGCGGTACAGGATGACGGTGTTGGGTTTGAAACAGGAAAAAATAAAAGTAATTATGGCATGAAGCTAATAAGAGGATTGAGCCACGAACTAAACGGTCAGTTTTCTTTCAGCAATAATGGAGGCACAAGCTTTCAACTGAGCATACCTGCATGACATTGAGTTTTTACTTTTTTAAAAATAATACGATCTAAATACCTGCAAAATGCCTGAAAAACTAAAAGTACTTATTGTAGAAGACGAGTTTATTTTATACCAGGAGCTTTGTGAATTTTTTGAAGACAAAGGCTTTGATGTAATTGGGAACGACGAAGACAAAGCAGTTGACAACTACGACGATGCAGTGAAATTAACAAGACAGTACGAGCCTGATATTGCCGTGCTGGATATAAAAATAAAAGGCGCTAAAGATGGTATAGACCTGGGTGCATTTATCAGAAAACATTATGAGGTACCTGTTATTTATCTATCCGCCTTCAACAACTATGTAAACCTGGAGCGTGTAAGACAAACCGGCGCCGACGGATTTGTAATAAAAGCAAGCAAACCACTTGATAAAACCCAGTTATGGACAACCGTGCAGCTTGCTTTGCCCCTTACCGAAAAAAAGCAGAAGCGTAAAAGGATCGGTGAATTTTTTAGGGTGAAGGAAATGACCATTTCAAAGGATTCTCATAAGCAGCGCATCATGGCTAAAGAACCGGACGACCCGGTCGAGATAAAGACTTTTATAAAATGGAATGACATTGTGTTTATTGAAACATATAACAACAAAACGGCAGGCGGAGGAAATAACAATATGCTCATTCACCCTGTGTCATCTGGCAAAGCTTATATGCTGCATGGCAGCCTGAATGAGGTGGAAAACCAGTTGCCTGATTATTTCATCCGTTTCGACCAAAGCACTATCGTAAACCCGCATCATATAACCGGGCAAGGTAAAACTGTCGCGCAATATTTCTCAGGAGATTTATTATTTAGAATAAGCGATACCTACCGAAAGAAAGCATTGGAGAAAATAGAGCTTTACCTCGGTTTAGCCTTCAAAGATTTCCCGGAATCATAGGCAAATATCCCAAAATCTTAATGTGTTAAAAATTGTTAAGGACTTTAGTGGAGAAATTAATCATCCACTAAATACTTTGTATGAAACGGTTTATAACGCTCACCTTATTACTTACTGTATGGATTTCTTATTCCGTTGCTCAGTCTAAAACAAAACCTGCAGCTAAGGCTAAAACAGACATTAAAAAAAACACCTCTCCAGAAGTTAAAGAAGAGGCTAAAGACGAAGTAAAGGATGAAAAAGTAATTGCAGAACCAGGTAAAGAAGTAATTGCAATTTATCCCTTCACTACTGCACGAGGCTACGATTATGAATATGCACAAAGTGTAGGCAATGCGGTGGAAGCAGGCTTCGTAAAATCAAACCGATTTACTGTTGTGGAAAGAACACGGTTTGGATCAATAAAAAGCGAAGAGCAGTTTCAGGAAGTAAATACATCTTTGATAGTTAAGGCGGCATCAAAGTTCGGAGCAAAATACATCGTATCGGGTCATATTACCGGCGCCAGCACGGGAAAGTTGTACGACAACCAGGGAAAATTTGATGGTTACCAAACAAGCATTAGTGTAGCCTTTAAAATAATTGATGTCGAGACAAGCCAGATAAAAGTGACCGAAAATTTAAATCTAAGTGGCCGTGGCGGAAGCGAAGCCAATTCTGTCGGTTTTGCCTATTCATCGATCGATGGCGTTACAAGACGGGTAATAGGTTACTATTTCCCTCAACGCTTTCCCTTTATGTCAATCGTATCTAAAGATGTAAAAAAGGATGAAGAGCGGCTGACTGCTTTTAAAATATGGGGTGGTTCAGACCAGGGATTAAAAGCTGGTGATATGGTAGAGATTTATCAAATCACAGAGACAGTAAACCCGGTAACAAAAAAAACAGTACAGGAAAAGCAGTTGATAGGATTTGCAGAAATTTCTCAGATCAATAGTGGCACTACTGCTACCTGCTCGGTTTACAAGTATCGAAAATATGGTAAAGCATTACTTGATCTGATTTCAAAAACGCCTGAGACCGTTGCAATAGAATATACAGGTGGTCAAAGGCCAAAGAGTTTCTGGGATAGTTTATAGCAACTATAAATGCATCGCTTTCTATCGCTGCAACAACTCGTTACATTCTTGCAATGATGCTTTTATCTTTTTCATACTACCCACATTTCATTCACAATCTCAAAACTTCAAAAACTCAAAACTCTATGAAACAGTATCTCCTTGTATGCTTAACAGCGATTTCTCTTTTTACCATTTCCTGCAAAAAAGATAACGGCAGCGATGATAACAGCGGCCTCTCTCAGGATATCAAAAATTTTGTTCCCCAAAGCGTCATTGACAGCATGCGCTCCTGGGGACTAAAAATTAATGAAGGCAAACAACCGCCGGTCATTGAAGGCATTTATAACATCACGCCTAACATTTGCACTTTTGACAATTCAGGCGGCAACCGGACAGGACAAAAATTTGCAGATTACCGTTTTCGGTTTCGTAACCAGAACAACGATAAGCTTACTATATCGCTAGATTATAAGGCTTTGAATGGCGTTGACAGCGCAGTTGGTGTAGGATCTTTCCTTGCAGGTGCAGGCAATGATTTTACGGTTTTTGTAAACGCTAGTGGAGTGCAGTACGGTATCGCTTACAAACAAATCGGCTTTTATTCCGGCACAAAAACCGCAAACGGTATAACTGGTTTGCAACATGGATTTTACTTTACCGAAAAAGGACCTGATCCTGATAATAAGTTAGTTAAAGTAGGCAGCAGCCGTATATTTCATGACAGCGATCAGTCGTCTGAAACGAATCCGGTGTACAGGCTTGTTTATAATTCGGGAGGTTTCGGCGTGTATTAATATTTCAAAGCATTTAAACAAATGCTTCTTAATCCTTTTTTAACCTATACTTCAATTGACAGTTATGAAAACAAAAATTTTTAACCTGTTTGTGTTTATCTTGATCTTAGCTTTTCAAAAAGCAAATGCCAGAATATGGCGGGTGAATAACAATGGTTTTACTGCAAACTTTACTTCCCTGCAAGCTGCCAACAATGATAGCAATGTTATTAGCGGTGATACTATACATTTGGAAGGATCCAGCAGAGTGTATAGTGGAACCACTATTACAAAAAAACTGGTAATAATAGGTCCGGGATTTTTTTTATATGAAAATCCAAATACTTCAAACAATTCAAATGAGGCACAAATAACAGGTGTTAATTTCAATATTGGATCAAACGGCTCACAAATAATAGGTGTTTATATAAGTGGAGGAGCATCAGGCATAGGTATAATAAATGGCATTAGTGTAAGTGCGAGTGATATAACAATTAAAAGATGCAGATTTGATGATGTTCTTTACGTTGGAGACAATATCTCAAGCATAAAAATTATTCAAAACTTCTTTTCTTTTACCGGATATTCAACAACTCTACTTTTAACCTCAGATTTTGCCTTTCCGACTGATTTAATTTTCAATAACAATATTTGTAAAAGACCTTTGGTTATAAACAATGACTCTTACACGCTTCAAGAATGTAATAATAATGTTTTTGATTGTCCAACGGTTAATAATGGACCTTCTCTAAAACTACATGCTGGTACTTTCAACGATAATATTTTTACCAATCCAAACGCTACTGCAAGCATAAATGGTGGTAATGTTACGCATGTAGATTACAATATCAGCGCTTCTGCCAATAATCAGTTTGGTATTGCCAATCATAACATTGTTGTAAGCGACATGTCTACTCTTTTATATGGTGCAATAGGCAGTTCGCCTGACGGAATGTACCAGCTAAAGCTAAATTCTGCTGGCAGTAACAATGGTTCCGATGGCGCCGACCGAGGAGCCTTTGGAGGAGCCTCTGTTCATAACCGCTATACTCTTTCCGGTCTGCCACCCATTCCCGTTGTGTATAATATTGTAACCCCGGCTGTTGCTACCCCGGCAGGTTTGCAGGTAACCATTAACGCAAGAACCATTAAATAGAACAGCTATGAAACATTATTTTGCGATGGCCTGTTTGTTATGGATAAAATTTGCAGCAGGACAAACGGTAACGCAGGTAGAATATTTTTTAGATACAGATGCAGGATTTGGAAAAAATGCCCTGGTTACTGTTTCTCCCTCTGCAGATGGCAGTTTTCCCATTAACCTAAGCGTTGGTAATGTCTCTGCCGGTTTTCATAAATTATATATCCGTACAAAAGACAGCGAAGGCAACTGGAGCCTTACAAGCAGAAAAACCATAGAGGTTTTGAATACAGCAGAAAAGAACATTGTTACCACAGGCGAATATTTTTTCGATACAGATCCGGGTTTTGGTGCTGCAACTGCCATTGCAATAGCATCACCCGATACTGTCGTAATGCAAAATTTGTCTGCATCTGTAGCTGGTTTGCAACCTGGTTATCACAAACTGTTTACCCGGGTAAAGGATAAATATGGTAGCTGGTCAATAACCTCCCGCCACAATGTGGAGGTAATAAAAGATACCACCGGCGGACTTGTGACGATGGTTGAATATTTCTTTGATACCGACCCTGGTTTTGGCAACTGCGCATCAGTTACTTTTGCCACACCTTCTCAAAACGGTACGTTTGGTTTTACTATTCCTGTCGGTCAAATACCGGCATCATATAAAAATCTTTATTTCCGGGTAAAGGACAGTGGCAACTACAACTGGTCGATTACACAATGGAAAGACTATGCCGCTTTGCCTCTTACCTTTCTTGATTTTTATGTAACCCGGCAGAATGGCAATGCACAGCTCACCTGGAAAACCACCAACGAAATAAATACATCTCATTTTAATGTGCAAAGAAGTGAAGATGCTGTCAGCTTCATCACAATTGGAAAAGTGACAGCGAAAGGAGCGGTGGCTGAAATAAATCAATACGATTATACGGATGATCTAACATCGGTTGCAAATGGAAAAGTATATTACCGTATAGAACAGGCCGATAAAGATGGAAAGATCAGTTACAGTAAAATCGCTTCACTTGTTATTTCATCTAAGAGTAATTATACGATAACTCCCAATCCTGCAAAAGATTATTTTGTGGTGAAGGGTAACCGGATTACCGGAACACAGAAAGTAGATTTAGTTGTATGTGATCTGGCAGGTCATACTGTTATTCTGCAAAAAATGGCTAATGCCATTTCTGAAAAAGTAGATATATCGAACCTGGCTAAGGGAATGTATATCGTTAAAATAATTGGAGCAAGCGCTGTAGAAACACATAAGTTACTGGTGCAATAATTTTCTATACTGCGCAAGGGATAAAAAGATGAGTAGAATTTTTTTTTGAACCGGTCTGCATTACTACTATGAGTCATTAGTTGCGTCGCACACTTCTACTTTTCATTCATTATTCGACAAGCCAAAAAATCACTTGTATCCCTTGAGAACTATAAATGATTTTAACTTAGTTGATCTTTATTTTTAATGTGCTAACGATAGAAATGAAAACCCTGAAAGGGTTAAATCAAAGTAGCCACGGGTGCAACCCGTGGTTGCTTTAAATAGGGTTATAACAACCCAAAGGGGTTGAATATTTGAATATTTTAGCATCCTTATTTATTCCCCAATCTTTATTATTCAACCCTTTCAGGGTTGTTAAAAATTAAATCTCTTTTACCACGGGTTTCACCCGTGGCTATTTTTATTCAAGCCCTTCGGGCTTAGAAGGTAGCTATACTGCGAAAGGGATAAAAAGGTGAGTAGATTTTTTTTTCGTCCTGCTGAGGTCTCCTTCAAGAGCCTTGTGAGTGGGACAATGTACCCAGGCATGCTGGCAAAAGAGCAGCCCCCTAAATCCCCCAAAGGGGGACTTGAAGAATACGCATGAGGATTTTAGCTCCCTTAGGGCGGGGACTTCCTCGTCCTGCTGTGTCTCCTTTAAGAGCCTTGTGAGTGGGACAATGTACCCCTGAGCCTGCTGGCAGCGCAGAGCTTGCCCTAAACTTTTCGGGGGGGCTTAATCCTAACACATCAGCTTCGAAAAACAACAAAAGCCCCTAAATCACACGAAGGGAGCTTTGTAAAAAGTAAGCATGAAATACATACAACAGTTGAAGCTGCAGTAATAAAGCTTAATCCATGATGATTTTAGCTCCCTTTAGGGCAGGGGGTAGCCCCCTTTAGGGCGGAGGGTTTTTCTTAATTAAAAATTAATTCCTTCAACTGGTAAGCAAAATGGTGTGCAGTTTAGTTAATTTCATTTAAGTTTTTGTTTGAACCTTGCCTTTTGTTTCACTGTTGATTTGCTGAAATGTCCTTTTAATCATTAATCAAAATCTTAATCATACCATTTGAATATTTTTTTAAGATTACTCTTTGGCAGCGCTTTTATCTTTTCAGGTAACTGCGTATTAGCTCAGGCTGATTTGCCTGGGGCAGATCAGCCAATAAATTCTTCTTATAATAACATTGACACAGCCAGCTATATCGGCAGAACACAAACTGATGTAATCGATATTTTTAGAAAGCTTTTGAAAAAAGAAGGCACCAGAACAGATAAATCTTCGGTGCATGTTTCGGCCCTGCCTGCTGCAGGCTATAGCCTGCAAACAGGATTTGCCGGAGTAGTTTCAGGTAACTTTGCTTTTCATACCGGCGTTCACAACCACGAACAGGAAAAGATTTCTACTGTACAGACAAGTTTTACTTACTCACAATACAGGCAAATCATCCTGCCTCTTCAGGCAAGCATCTGGACGAAGAATAACGAGTATAATATTATTACCGACTGGCGCTACCTGCAATATCCATCGCAAACTTTTGGCCTGGGCGGACGTTCTAAAATAAATAACGGGTACACGATCAATTTCAATTATGTAAAGCTTCACCAGGCGGTGTTGAAGAAGATGTCTGACAACCTGTATGGTGGAATAGGCTATTACTACGATCATTTCTGGAATGTGCAGCAGGTAAATCCTCCTGCCGGGCTGGTTACCGATTTTCAGAAATATGGCTTTGCCAAAACCGTAACAGCATCAGGCATTGCTTTTCGCCTTTTATACGACTCAAGGATTAACCAGATCAATCCTGCAAACGGATGGTATGGCAATGTTGTGTACAGACCCAACTACACTACTCTTGGCAGCGATAACGACTGGCAGTCGTTATTAGTAGAATTGCGTAAATACATACAATTTCGCGGAAGCCGCAATGTACTTGCCTTCTGGAGTTATAACTGGCTGACCTTCGGCACTTCTAAAACGCCCTATCTTTTGCTGCCAAGTACGGGATGGGACGATTTTTATAACACCGGCAGAGGGTATATACAAGGCCGCTACCGGGGAAGAAATATGATCTACTTAGAATCAGAATACCGCTTTGGCATTACCAATAACGGATTGATTGGCGGGGTAGTGTTTGCAAATGCGCAGTCATTTTCCAAAGAGCTTTCAAAACAATTTGCAGTAATTGCACCCGGCGCCGGCGCCGGTATAAGAATTAAACTCAACAAGTATTCGGGAACAAATGTGGGTCTTGATTATGGTTTTGGTATTCAGGGCTCAAAAGGCATAGCTGTGAACCTCGGGGAGGTTTTTTAGTACTATCGCTACCTTCTGCATATTTTCTTATGAGGTAATTATACATTCCGAACCTACAGTTCTAAATTTAGTTTTCATTTTTTACAACGGATTAAAATCCGTTGTTACAATACCTGTTCGAGGCTACGCCTCTTTTAATTATTTTTATGCAGAGCCAGAAGCCTGGATGATTTTGTAAAAACGGATTTCAATCTGTTCTTACAGTATCTGTTAGAGTCAATGCCTCTTTTAATTAAAATGTGTAATGCAGAGCCATCGGCTCGAATAATTTTGTAACAACGGATTTTAATCCGTTGAGTATAAAATGCATCCTTTGAAGAGAGCCGTCAGGCTCGGCTCATTTTTACACCGACTCTTATTGCAAGATGAAGCGTCTTTCAGATGATAAATCAATGACATTAACTTAAGAATGTTATACATATAATGCAGGGTATGAGCTGCTATGAAAAGATGCGGTACAAGTGAGTGACACAACCGGAGCAGAAGAAAGAACAAATGTTTGTCCCCCAAAAGTCTTTAAGTTAACGACATTGATGATACATTTTAAAATCCGCTTACCTTTAGCCTTTCTCAAAAACAATGTTTGCAATAGTAGATATAGAAACGACGGGAGGGTATGCAAGTGGTAATTCTATCACAGAAATTGCTATTGCCATACACGACGGTGAGCGAATGGTTGATTATTTTGAAACCCTCATTAATCCTCAGGCGCCGATACCACGATATATCCAGGTTTTAACAGGCATCAACAATGCGATGCTTAGCCAGGCGCCGGTTATTGAAGACGTTGCTCCTAAGATTTACAGTCTTCTGCACGATAAGGTTTTTGTGGCTCACAACGTAAACTTTGATTATTCTTTTGTAAAGCATCACCTGGCACAATGCGGTTATGAACTGGATTGCAAAAAGTTGTGCACCGTTCGTCTTGCGCGTAAAGTTTTAACCGGACATCCAAGTTACAGTTTGGGAAATCTTTGCCGTTGTCTTGAAATAGAGATTGAACAAAGGCATCGTGCAGGCGGTGATGCTTTAGCAACAGTCAAGTTGTTTGAATGTATTTTGAAAAACGATTTGGATGGCGAAATAAAGGCAATGCTTAAGGGCAAATCGAAAGAACAGTTTCTGCCCCCTCATCTGCCTGTCGAGAAAGTTGCACAGCTTCCGCCTTTGCCTGGCGTATATTATTTCCATAATTCAAAAGGCAAAATTGTGTATGTGGGCAAAGCCAAAGATTTGAAAAAGCGGGTGAACAGTCATTTTTCTAACAACAAACCCGGTAAGCAAAAGCAGGATTTTTTGCGGGAGATTTACAATATTTCTTTCCAGACCTGCGGATCGGAGTTAATGGCGTTTATTTTGGAAAGCATTGAAATAAAAAGGCTGTGGCCATTGTATAACCGCAGCCTGAAAAGTTTTGAGCAGACTTATGGATTGTACATGTACGAAGATGGCCGCGGCTACCAAAGACTGATCATTGAAAAAAAGAAAAAGCAGTTGGAACCATTGTATACATTCAACCTGTTGCTCGATGGGCTAAATCTTTTGAAGCAACTAATTGAGCGTTTTTCATTGTGTGCAAGATTGTGCTATGTTGACGTTACTCACGGCCCCACCTTAGCCAATGAACTTTCAGCAAAAGAATACAACGAAAGGGTAGGCCAGGCAGTTGATTATTTAAAAAGTTCGCTTCCAAGTTTTGCCGTGGTAGAAGAGGTTGCCTTGCCAAAAAAGGAAGAAAAACAAGGTATTATCTTAATGGAAAAAGGGCGGTTCTACGGAATGGGCTATGTGGCCGCCAACGTTTCTTTTACCCACATCGACGAATATAAAAAGCATGTAACTCAATATCCCGAAAGCGAATATATAAGGGGTTTGGTTTACCAGTATGCTGATAAAAACCCTCACAGAAAAGTAGAGTTCTGAACTGGGATTTGTGGGATTATAAGTAAATGGACTCGAACCTTAAGACACAGTTTCACCCACTTTTGTTAAGTGGATAAATCCACTTTGTAAAATCACAATTGCCTGTTACTTTCGCCGCCGTTGTTCGTATCGTCATTGCGAGGAGGAACGACGAAGCAATCTGCTCTTTCAGAAATGAATTAATGCAAAGGGGATTGCTTCGTGCCTCGCAATGACGGGGAAGAAGCATCGTCGTTGCGAGGAAGAACGACAAAGCAAACTGCTCTTTCAGCGGAATGAATTAATGCAACGAGGATTGCTTCGTGCCTCGCAGTGACGGGGAAATGTAAAGCAATGACGGGAAAGATGTAAAGTTGAAGTGGTAGTTAAAATGATTATTAAACAATTAAAAGCACCGCTCCTTCTCCTTCAGGAGAAGGAGAAGGAGGATGAGGATGAGGTTTATGCAATTTGCTCAAAGTATTTCATCGAAATTAAACATAAGAACTGCACAGGCAGAAGCAGTATTAAGCCTGCTGGAAGAAGGTTCTACCATACCTTTTATCGCCCGCTACCGAAAAGACAAAACGGGCAACCTGGATGAAGTGCAAATTCAGCAAATACAGGATGAAGCGAAGTCGTTGAAAGAGTTTAGTGAACGGAAAGCTTTTATAGAAAAAGCCATTACTGAACAGGGTAAAATGAACGAAGAACTGCATTGGCATTACTGCTACTTGAACAAAAAGATTTTGACATAACAGCAAAAGCTGGCGAATTTATAAATGATACGGTAAAAAGTGCGGAAGATGCTTTGCAGGGAGCGCGGGACATCATTGCAGAAACGGTAAACGAAGACGCAGAGGTGCGTGCAAAAGTGAGAAAGCTGTTTGAAGAAAAGGCAACCCTGCAAAGTAAAGTGGCGCCCGATAAGGAAACGGAAGGGATTAAGTACAAAGATTATTTTGATTTTTCTGAATTGATCTCTAAAATTCCTTCACACAGAATATTAGCCATTCTTCGCGGATTTTTAGAAGGTTACCTGCGCATTGGCATTTCTCCAAACGAAGAGGCTGCTATAGAATTGATAGAAAACAAGTATATAAAAGGATTGAGCAATTGTAATGAGCAAATAAAGAAAGCCATTAAAGATGCTTACCGCCGCTTGTTGCAGCCAAGTCTTGAAAGTGAATTCAGATCAGCTTTGAAGCAAAAGGGCGATGAAGACGCCATTAATGTATTTGCAGAAAACCTGCGTCAACTGTTGCTCGGTTCACCTTTGGGAAGTAAAAAGATTTTGGCGATCGATCCCGGATACAGAACAGGTTGCAAAGTGGTTTGCCTCGATGAGAAAGGTGAATTGAAAAAGACAAGCCTGATTTATATTCATGAAGGCAACAGGCAGTACGAGGCTGAGCATATCATAAAAGAACTGGTTTCAACATTCGAAATCGGGGTATTTGCAATAGGCGACGGAACAGCCGGAAGAGAGACCGAACAATTTATTAAAAAGCTGAACCTCGGTCTGCCGGTATTCATGGTAAACGAAGATGGCGCATCCGTTTACAGTGCTTCTGAGATTGCAAGGGAAGAATTTCCAAACGAGGATGTTACGGTAAGAGGATCGGTAAGTATTGGCAGGCGATTGATGGACCCTCTGGCAGAACTGGTAAAAATAGACCCGAAAAGTATAGGGGTAGGGCAGTACCAGCATGATGTAAACCAATTCAGATTAAAGGAAAAGCTGGATCAGACAGTAGTTAGCTGTGTAAATGCAGTAGGTGTAAACCTTAACACTGCAAGCAAGCATTTGCTAAGTTATGTAAGTGGAATTGGTAGCACACTTGCTGATAATATTGTAAAGTACAGAAGCGAAGCCGGCAGGTTCAACAGCCGGAAGGAGTTGATGAAAGTACCAAGGCTTGGCGGAAAAGCCTTTGAGCAATGTGCAGGTTTCTTACGGATAAAAGAAGGCGAAAATCCTTTAGATGCAAGTTCGGTGCATCCCGAAGCTTATCCGCTTGTGCAGCAGATGGCGAAGGATATACAAGCTGATGTAAAAACCTTCATTGGCAATGAGGCTTTGATAAAACAAATCGATCCGAAGATGTATGTTACCGAACAATTTGGTGAACTGACCATCAAAGACATTTTAAAAGAATTGCAAAAGCCAGGACTTGATCCGCGAAGTGAAGTGCAGCAGTTTGAGTTTGCCAACATCTATAAAATCGAAGACGTCACGGTGGGAATGATTGTGCCCGGTGTTGTAACGAACATTACCCGGTTTGGCGCTTTCATAGACATTGGTGTAAAACAGGATGGATTGGTGCATGTATCAGAGATTGCTCATAAATACATTACCGACCCAAACGAAGCGCTTAAGCTAAACCAGCACGTACAGGTTAAAGTGCTTGAAGTAGACACTGCAAGAAAACGGATAGCCTTATCCATAAAACAAACCCAGGATGCTCCTGCAAAACCTCAAAGACCACAACAGCCATTCAGAGGTCAAAATAATAACAGCAACCAGGGTGAAAAAAAGCATGAGCCCGAAGATGCTTTGCCAATGAATGATGC
>CAXUMK010000002.1:41865-76865 GCA_964251885.1 uncultured Segetibacter sp.
CGATGCTGAAAAAGAAGTTTGGAAAATAGGGGAGTGGATTAAAAGGGAAAGTCATTGGGCATTGAAGAAAAGTCAATAAGTCATTGGTCATTAAGTCATTGGTTACCGCAACTTTTTATAGTACGATTAACAGGAGCTTTCCGGCATTTTAATATTACAACTACGATACGATACCTGCATGTAAGTAAAAAACAATTGGTTGTACTAAGCCCGTTCAAAATATTGAAGCTCAAGCTTTTACTTTATCTTGGCAGATCATATCGATAATTTTAAATGAAAATGAAAATGAAAAGTTCAATTAAAAGTAAAGTCCTGTTTGTTGTAGCGCTGTTATTTGGCCTGTTTTTTATTAATGCCGGGCTAAATAAATTTTTTCATTACATGCCTATGCCACAGAACTTGCCAGAGAAAATGATGAAGGCCTTTAATGCTTATATAGAAATCGGTTGGTTAATGCCGCTCGTAGGACTTGCTGAAATTGTTGGTGGATTATTAATAATTGTTCCAAGAACAAGAGCATTAGGAGCACTGGTTATCTTCCCCGTTATGGTTGGAATATTTTTGACAAATATTGTGCAGGACAAAAGCGGTTTACCAATAGCAATAGTTTTTAGTGCGATTTTAATTTGGATAATGTACGAGAACAGGAATAAATACCTTCCATTGGTAAGTTAAACAACCTAAAACGCCAATGCTTCAACGTTGTGTACAACCCTCAAAGACAAGTTGCCAATAAATTAGACCACATGAAGAAACTATTGATCTTGCAAATACTGGTAATTCTAACAGTATCCGTATACGCACAAACAAAAGTAGAATGGATTTCAACATCTCAGCAGGAGCAATGGGCAGCCTTGTCCAACAAAGAATAAAAAGTACAAGAGTGCGACGCAAGAATGACTCATAGTAGTAATTCAGCCCGGTTCAAAAAAATCTACTCAGTTTTTTATCCCTTGGAAGTATTATAGCTTTAAAAAATCAAAACAAAAAAAGAGGCTGTGGGTTAATGCAGCCTCTTTTCGTTTTAACTATATCCCACAATATCATCAATCCATTTGCTGACCTACTTTTCTGTATCCTGCATAGAAAAACAACGGGAATACAAGCAGGGTTAAAATGGTGGCAGTTATTAAACCGCCGATCACTACGATAGCCAGGGGTTTCGAGGTTTCTGAACCAATGCCGTGCGATAACGCGGCGGGCATTAAGCCGATCATCGCCATCAATGCAGTCATCACTACCGGCCTCACTCTTTCCTTTACTCCATGCTTGATGGCGACTTCGAGAGAGCGATGGGTGAACTGGTTCTTTTTGATCTTTTGCAAATTGTTTTTAAAGACCGAGATGAGTATCACCCCGTTTTGAATACAAATACCAAACAATGCAATGAAACCGATACCTGCAGAAATACTAAAGTTAGTACCTGTTATAAGCAGTGCGGCAATACCGCCGATGATTGCAAAAGGAACGTTCATCAATACCATGCCTGCATCTTTTACATTGCCAAACATTACAAACAGAATAAGGAAGATGACTAATAGACTCACAGGCACTACCTGAGCCAGTCGTTTTGAGGCTCTTTGCTGGTTTTCAAAATCACCCGCCCAGACCATTTCATATCCTTTGTTCAGTTTAACTGCCTGGTCTACTTTTGCCTGTGCTTCGGCAACAGTGCTTCCCATGTCGCGGCCTCTGACCGAAAACTTAACAGCGCCGTATCTTCTGTTGTCATCTCTAAAAATGATGCTGGGTCCATCAAGCCGTTCTATAGTCGCAATGTTTTTGATAGGAATCTGCGATCCCCTGATGGTAGGTACCATCAGATTACTGATTGCTTCTGCATTGTTTCTATACGCCTCTTCATAGCGCAATCGCAACTGAAATCTTTTTTCACCTTCATAAATCTGCGACACACCTTTACCGCCAATTGCCATTTCAATGATCGCATTGGCATCTGCTGTGGTAACACCATACAATGCCATTTTACTTTGATCTAAATCTATCCTCATTTCAGGCTGTCCTATATTTCTGATCACTCCCAGGTCTTCTACACCTTTTATGTCTTTCATTACATCATATACTTCGTTGGCTTTATGTTCCATATAAGGCAAACTGTCACCATAAATTTTTACGACCAATGATCCTTTTACGCCTGATACCGCTTCTTCCACATTATCTGTGATCGGCTGGGAGAAGTTGAGGTCTATGCCGGGAAAAACCGACATTCTTTTTTGCATATTTGCCACAAGCTCTTCTTTTGACCAGCCGCTCTTCCATTCTTTTTTAGGATAAATATCTACGTGAAATTCGATGTTGTAAAACCCGGTTGCATCGGTTCCATCATTAGGACGGCCTGTTTGCGACATTACCTGTTTTACTTCAGGAAACTGCTTTATAATTCCCCGCATCTGGTTGGCTATTTCTTTAGAACCATCAAGAGATACACTGAGCGGACAGGTTGCACGAATGTAAATAGCCCCTTCATCCAGTTCGGGTAAAAACTCTGTTCCTAAAAATTTAAAGAAGAAAAATCCAACTGCCACAATCACAGCGGCCATTAAAAGGGTTATTCTTTTATTTCTGTAGGTCCAGCTAAACATGCCCATCACACCTTTTGTAATGGCTTCTACAAAAACATTGTGCTTTTCTTTTACATTCTTCTTTAATAAAATGCTGCTCAGTAACGGCACAAGCGTAAGCGTTAAGATCAATGCGCCCAGCAATGCAAAGCCAAGAGTCCAGGCAAGAGGAGAAAACATTTTTCCTTCCACTTTCTGAAAAGAGAAGATGGGCAATAAGGCGGCTATGATGATGAGTTTTGAGAAGAATATCGCTTTGCCCAATTCTCCGCCGGTATTTTTAATCATGCCCAGCTTAGAAAGTTTGTTGAAGCGTTCCATTCCAAAAGTGTGTGCCTTCTGGTCGAGCAATACAAATATTCCTTCCACCATTACTACCGCTCCGTCTATAATAATACCGAAGTCAATGGCGCCCATCGACAACAGGTTTGCACTCATTCCCCGAAGGGTTAAACAAACAAACGCAAACAGCAGCGCCAGCGGAATAACAATGGCAACGATAACCGTAGTGCGCCAGTCGGCCATAAAAAGAAATACGATCACGGTTACAAAAAGTATCCCTTCCATCATATTGTGAAGCACAGTATGGGTTGCAAAATCAATGAGATCGTCGCGGTTGTAGAAGGTATCTATTTTAACGTCGGCAGGTAAAACCTTTTCGTTGAGGTATTTTATTTTGGCTTCCACTTTTTTTATGACCTCGCTGGGGTTCTCACCTTTGCGCATCACGATTATTCCTTCTACCACATCATTTTGATTGCCCCTGCCCACCTGTCCTAACCGTGGAAGGCTTGATATATTTACATCAGCAACATCTTTTACAAGAATAGGCGTACCGTTTACATTATCAACGATAATGGTGCCTATTTCTTCTACGTTGTTTATCAGCCCGATTCCCCTTACCACATAAGCCTGTGAATTATCAACGATCACGTCTCCGCCTACATTGATATTGCTCTTGGAAGCAGCATTGTACACGTCTAAAGGGCTGATGCCATAAGAAGCAAGTTTTAGAGGATTTACTTTTATCTCATACGTTTTTACTTCACCGCCAAAACTTACAATGTCGCCCACGCCGGGAACACCCAGGAATTGTCTTTCAATTACCCAATCCTGCAGTGTCTTAAGTTCCTGCGCAGTTTTAGTAGAGCTTTTTAAAGTATAACGAAAAATTTCACCCGTAGGTCCGGTTGGCGGTTGTACATCGGGATCTGTACCATCGGGCAGGGTCACACTTCTTAATAAATTATTGACCTGTTGTCTTGCAAAAGGGTCATCTACATCATCATCAAAAATTACTTTTACAACCGAAAGACCAAAAACGGTTGTTGAACGGATGGAAGTTTTTTTCTGGGTAGGGTTCATTGCCACTTCTATCGGTATGGTAACAAACTTTTCTACTTCTTCAGCGCTTCTTCCCGGCCATTGGGTAATGATGGTAATTTGTGTATTGGTAACATCGGGGAAAGCCTCGATCGGGATGCCTCTGAAAGCCATTACCCCCCAAATGATTAAAACGATGGTCGCCAAAAATATGAACAGCCTGTTTTTTAACGAAAAGGCAATGATGCTTTTTATTGCTTTAAACATGATTTCTATTCTTTTTAATGAAAGTTTTAAAATAACTTCCCCTGTTTACTACTGTTGGTTTTTCTTTTTGTACCAGCGAAGGATTAAGCATCAGCTCCGGTTGTGTCACTCACTTGTACTTGTATATTGTTATTCGGCTTTTCCCGCCTCGTTTTCCTTTTTCTGCTATACGGCACACTGTTTTATTTCTTCCTGATCCTTTACATCCTCATAAATCCCGGCTCAGACTTATTTGCTGGTCAATGCCTGATACAGAAATACCTGCGAGTTGGTTACTACTTCTTCGCCAGGCAAAACACCTGTAACGAAGGCTTTAGGATCAACCCTTTTTACGATATTTATTTCTCTTACTTCCAGCTTATTGTTTTTCTTCACTATTACATAATTCTTACTGTTATCGAGCACCATTGCCTGCGAGGGAACCGATACCACTTTGTTTGCCGAAGGCTTTCCGTCAACTTTTACAGTCGCAAACATTTCGGGCTTTAATTCACCATTGGGATTGTCCATGCTTATGCGAACTTTCATGGTTCTTGTTGCCGGATCGAGCACATTGTATATCTTGTCTATTTTACCCAAATAGTCTTTTTCAGGATCTGCCAGCGTATTTACTTTTACCTGATCGCCCAATTCAATATTATTCATATCGGCTTCATATACATTTGCGATCACCCATACATTTGACAGGTCTGCTATGGCAAACAGGTCGTTACTATTATCGCTTCTTACTTCAGAATTATTGGTGATATTCTTTTCGATAATATAGCCCGAAAGAGGAGCAGTCAATACATAGCTCGAATTCGTTCCGCCGCTGATGGCAGCTACCTGTCTCGATTTATTAAGCTGTGATAAAGCATTATTGTAAGCAATCTTGGCGCTGGTATAATCCTGCTCTGTAGCCAGTTTCCCCTCGTATAGGTCCTTTGTTGTTTGTAAACTTTTTTTAGCCATTTCAACATTCGACTGCGACAGAGTAAGGTCGGCCGAGGTACCTGCTACTTCAGTACTTTGTATTACTGCAAGCAATTGCCCTTTTTTTACAAAGTCGCCGAGTTCTACATGTACCGATTTTATTTTACCGCTGACCAATGCATACACTTTGGCCTGCTTGCTTTCATTGGGTTGAATTTTGCCATTTAGCTTTATGATGTCAGACACATCTTCCGCTTCGGCCGCGGCGGTTTGTACTGTTTTTACAATGCTGTCAGAAACGGCTGCCGTGTCATCTTTAGGAGCATCAGTTGTTTCATGACTGGTGCACGACGTTACTATGACTGCTGCAGATAACGACGCAAATAATATTTTTAGTGATTTCATCTTTTTAAAAATTAATAGTTAAGTATGGTTTTTCCGAGAGCGAAATTGAGATTTTCGATAGCCTGCATCCGGTCGTTTTGCAGTTGATTTATTTGAAGAATGTTTTGTTTGTACGATTCAATGAAGTCAGTAAATTCAAGCATACTGATATTTCTTTTTTGAAAGTTTAACGTAACGCTTTTCTGTAGTTGCTCAAACTGGTCTCTGAAATTTGGATCAATGGAGGTAAGCATTCTATCGGAGTTCAAGGCTTTTAAATAAGCTTTCTGTACGTCGTTCTCTACAACAAACGTCTGCTGGTTTAGCTCTACTTTACTTTGTTCTATGTTGATTTTGGCAGCTTTAATATTTCCCTGGTTACGGTTAAAAAAGGGGAGGTCTATTGCCGCATTAAAAAAGGAAGCGCTTTCGACAAAGCTTCCCCGTTTGTCAAAGCTGGCTCCCAAAGTAAGGTCTGGCACAGCCAGCGCTTTTTGAAGATTGTAGTTCTGCTGGTCGTACAGCAAATTGCTTTGCGCAATCTTAATATCATACCTGTTGGCAATCGCGGTATCGACCAGGTTGCGCAAAGGGATTTCTTTTACAGAAGGAACCGAAGCAACATTTATATCAGACGAAGGAATAAACCATGTACTGTTATTCTGCAGCAATAATTGTATTTCGGCTTCGGCATCGTTATACTGGTTTTGAAGCGATACCTGTTCTGCACGCAGGCTATACAGCAATGCCTTTATACGTACTGCGTCTTTTAAAGTAACGACTCCTTTGGAAACCAGTTTTTCATAAGTACCGTTCAGACTGTCTAACGAGGAGATCTGGGCATTGTATGCGTTGATGGAGTTTTGCAAAAAGAAGGCATTATAAAAGTCGCTGCGAAGCGTAAACCGCAGGGTGCGAAGCAAATCGAACAAACGGTTTTGCGACAGCGTCACATTTGTTTGGGCAAGCTGAATTTGTTTATTTCTTTTACCTGCAAGCACAATCAGTTGCTGTGCTCCTACTATATATTCCCCTGTTTTATTGCTTAAATCAAAAAACTTTTTCTGGTCAGGATTATAAATGTTGCCTGTAAACTGAACGTTTGGGTTAACACGCAGTCTGGCTTGTATAACCTGCGCCTCGGCAATGCTGATGTTGTACTTTTCGAAAAGGATGGATAAGTTGCGGTTAAAAAAAATCTTTTCTGCTTCAGGCAAAGTAACCCGCAATGTATCCTGTGACTGCGCCGGTAAATGCAGCAGCATAAAAAGCAGTCCAAATAAACATGGAAGCCTTAGGTTTTTGTTTTTCATCTTAAAAAATAAATGGTAATGTATTGAAATACAGCTAAACTTTTTTTAAAAAATTTCTTTGTTTGATTGAACAGATTTATAAAATGGTCATGGGACGTTATGGCAGCAAATCCAATGCGGCAGACTACTCTTTCTACAAACCAAAGAGCATCTTTAGTTTGAATGTTGTAAAACCTTTCAATTTCCATGACGGCTTAATTAAGAAAAGATTCAAATTTTCATATTGCGGCAACCGTTGAATCAACTGATAAGTGACTGTGAAAGGCAAATCACAGAAGCTGCTACGCTTTGGGAGGTGGAGGGTTTATATCCTGGAAAAACCGGTAAAAATAATCCTGCGAAAAGTCGTATTTATTACGGGCAGCAATCAACCCTGAAGCATAGTTAAAAGAAGGTCTTGAAATATTGACACACTTGTATACAATGTGTTTATGAAGCTGAATATCTTTTTTGGAACTGTCTTTACCTTCGGGTACTGCGTCTTTATGGTTAAGTACAACCTCCGCAATATATTCGTCTATGGTATTGATGATATTTATCTGTGGAGTTACTGAGGTTGTCGCAAATGGTTCAAAATCCTGCACAAAAAGCCCCATATTTAGTATCTGAAGAGCGACTAAAAAAGCTATAAAACGAATAATATATATATGCAGTCTTTTCACGTTTAATGGTTTGCAAAGATGCATCATACAGGTGTTGTATTTTGTTAATTGTAATGGGGTTAAGGTTTTTTTAATCTCAATATTAAAAAGTTACAAAACTGTGTGTCGAGAGGTTAACGCAGAGGAGAAAGAAATAGTGTTGAAGCTATGCTAATGGTAATGTAAAGTTCTCAGAACGTAATTGAATAAGTGACGTTGTTGAATAATGGTTTGTCGTAAAAGTGAGTGACACAACGATGCTGAGAAGAGATATTATGCCGGTTAAAAAAAGAAAAAAATTAATGCAGGAAAGGCGCCACCGATTTCCACAACGTATTTAGGCTGGTTAAAATAACAAAAGCGCCTACAACGATGAACATCGTTTTAAGAGGCAGTTTGCCTACGAGTCTTGCAGCAATCGGGGCTGCGATAAGCCCGCCGACAATTAGGCCGGCAACATCTAACAAAGGAATACTTTTTAAAAGAATAAAAAAGGTAATTGAACTGGCGAGTACCACAAAAAACTCGGCGAGACAAACAGAACCGATAACATAACGGGCACTGCGTCTTTTTGCAATTAATGTACTGGTAACTAATGTGCCCCATCCGCCGCCGGCAAAAGCGTCGAGAAAACCACCGGCACTGGCCAGCCAGCCGGCCCTTTTTACTTTATCGCTATACGTTCTTTTTCCAAAAGCTTTACGCACAATATAATAACCGAGATACAGCGTGTAAACAGACAACGGGATGCGAACATAAGATGCATATTTTTGACCGAGAAAAGCCAGAGACGCGCCAATGACCGCACCAATGATACCGGGAATAACCAATGCTTTGAACAGCTTTTTATTGATATTGCCAAAACGGTGATGACTGTATCCTGAAACCCCGGCTGAAAAAACCCTGGCAGAGTGAACCCTGCTGCTGACAATTGCAGGAGGCACTCCGTTGGCGAGTAAAAAAGTGGTGGAAATAGTACCGTAGCCCATTCCGAGCGAACCATCTGTCATTTGCGCGAGAAAGCCCGTGAGCAGCATGATTAGAAAAGACCTCGAATCGATATACCGGGGAATTGTTTTTATACCTTCCACAATGCTGTAATAGGGTATGTATGAGAACAAAGCATGACCTAAGATCATAAAGAAAAAAGCGAACATGCACCACTTAACCACCTTTTGCCAACGCTTTTCTTTTGGTTTTTTGAGTACTTCTAAATCTTTATGTTTGGCTACCAGCAACTGGGTCAGGTCGTTTAGCTTTTTTACTTTTTCATCAAAATCGCCATTCATTCCGTTGCGGATGGTTTGCATATTATCCAGCACGTTTTCCATTTCGTCGGGAAGCATGTTGTTGATGACTTCCTTTAGCCGCTTTGCGATGGTAGGCGATCTGCCATTGGTTGAAATGGCAATTTTTAAGCTTCCCTTTTTTACAACACTGCTTAAATAAAAATCACAAAGGTCTGGCTTGTCGGCAGCATTTATCAGTTTGCCGTGTTGTTTTGCCAGCGTGCAAATATCTTCGCTGGCCTTGTGGTCGTTGAGCGCGGTAATGATAACATCGGCGGATGACAGATCACTTTCTTCAAATGCCCGTTCGTAAAGTTCTACATTGCCATACTCTTTTGCAAGCTGCTTTATTTCTTCACTGATTGTAATGCCTACCAACTTTATTTTGGTAGCGGGAGAATTTTGTAAAACGGTGGTGAGTTTTTCTAAACCAATGTTACCTCCGCCTACGATAAGAAGACGCATTCGCTCCATTTTTAAAAAAACGGGGAAGAGGTTGTTAACTCCAACCCCCCGCCCTAAAGGGAGCTCGCTACCGCTGTTTAAAGGTTCTGCCCCCCGCCCTGAAGGGAGCTTGCTACCGCTATCTAAAGGTTCTTCTGTTTTCATGTAAATGTTTTTCGTGAGCGAAAGGAAAGATTGCATAATTTTAAGACTCTTCTCTCTCTCCTCCCTTTAGGGCTGGGGCTACACTTGCGCTTCTTGTTAAGGGTACGCTGTTCAGCCATTTTTTATGGGCGAAGTCGCCAAAGGTTTCGCCGTTTACCCTTTCACTTTTATAAGTACCAAATAAGAAATCTAATTCTGCCAATATCTCATCTTCGTTCAGGCTTTCTTTGTATATTTTGTTCAGGCGTTCTCCAATTCTGTCACCGCCAATTTGAAGATTGTATTTACCTAGAGCTGTCCCCACAAAACCGATCTCGGCAGCGAAAGGTCTTGCGCAACCGTTGGGGCAGCCGGTCATACGCATGACTATTTCATCATGCGCCAGGTCGTGCTTAACGAGTATTGGCTCTATCTTCGAAATCAATGCTGGCATATATCTTTGTCCCTCGGCTAAAGCCAGAGGGCAGGTGTTGAGCGCTACACAAGCCATAGCATTTTTACGGATTACGGAGGCATTATCGGTATGTTCTATTATTCTGAATCGTTCTAAAATTTCATTGACAACTTCTTTGTCTTCGAGCTTTACATCTCCTGCAATTAAGTTTTGATTACAGGTAAAGATGAAGTTGGCCTTGCCTGTTTTTGCCACTTCCAAAAGCGCAGATTTTAAGGCCACATTTTCATCGTCAAGTATTCTTCCGTTTTCTACAAATACGGTATAATACCAGTTGCCTTCGTGGTTTTGCTCCCAGCCGTAATAGTCGCTGCGGCGGTTGAGACTATATGGCTTTGCTTTTTTTAGTTCGAAGCCTGTTCTTCTCGCTAATTCTTCTTTCCACCAATCAAGTCCAAGCCTGTCAACGGTGTATTTTAACCGTGCTAACTTTCTGTCGCTGCGGTTGCCATAATCTCTTTGAATGGTCAGTATTTCATACACCGCTTTCAATACCTTTTCTTTGGTATCTACAAAGCCAATCACCGATGCTAAGCGGGCATAGTTATCGGCATTACCGTGTGTGGTCGACATGCCGCCGCCGATGGCTATATTGAAACCTGTTAACCGGTTATTTTTAATAATAGCGATCAGGCCAATATCGTTTGTCAATACATCTACATCGTTATCTGGCGGGATTGCAATGGCTATTTTGAACTTACGCGGCATATACCTGTCGTGGTACAAGGGGTCTTCTTCAGATTGCCGGTCGGCAATCTTTTCTTCATCGAGCCAAATCTCGTAGTAAGCGTGTGTTTTGGGCAGCAAGAGCTTGTCAATCGCTTTCGCATACTCAAAAACCTCTTCGTGCAGCGGCGATTGTTTTGGATGTGATGAACACAACACGTTGCGGTTGATGTCTCCACATGTAGCCAGCGTGGTCAGATGCGCTTCGTTAAATTCTTTCAGCGTAGGCTTCACATCTTTCTTAAGTACGCCATGCAGTTGTATAGTTTGCCTTGTTGTGATCTTTATGACACCGGTTGAGTATTCGCCTGCTACATTGTGCAGTTCAATCCACTGCTGCGGAGTGATGAAGCCGCCGGGCAAACGCAGCCTGATCATAAAAGAATACAGTCGCTCCAGCTTCTTTTCTGCTCTTTCGTCGCGGCGGTCGCGGTCGTCCTGCACATACATGCCATGAAAGCGAACCAACGGCACGTCGTCTTCGAGCAGGTTGCCGGTGATCTCATTTTCAATACTTTCAACAAGTGAACCGCGAAGGTTGTCGCTGGCTTGTTTTATTCTTTCGGTTGAGGAAAGGTTATTTTCCGACATGATGATTTTTGCTATTTTAGTTGACGTTGTTTGATGACAGAAAAACGGTTGACAGATGTTAGATGACGGATGACAGAAGAACGGTTGACAGTTGTTGGTTGACGGATGACAGAAAACCAGTTGACAGTTGTTAGATGACGGATGACAGAAACTGAGTTTAGATGTGCCACACCTCGAAGGTGTGGCACATCTTGAAAAACAGCTTAACAAAGAACTATCGGTACAAGGGAGTGACATAATGATGTCTAATTCTTATTCAAATGCCGGCTCCATAATGACCTCACCCCAACCCTCTCCAAAGGAGAGGGAGCAGGAAAAGCTTGCGCATCTGTCAACTGTCATCCCCGATCTGTCAACTTTTCAAAAAGACCTCACCCCAACCCTCTACAAAGGAGAGGGAGTAGGAGATGCTTGCGCATCTATCTGTCAACTGTCATCCTCCATCTGTCAACTCTCTTAATATACATCCTTCAAATACCTTCCGTCCTCCTTCAGTTGCTCTACGAACCCGACTGCTTCTTCTATGGTTTTGTTTCCAAACTTTTCTACTATCTGCATCAGGGTATCTTCTACATCGGCGCTCATCGGTTCTTTTGCTCCACACACGTAAATGGACGCTCCGTTGTTTATCCAGTTAAAAAGTTCTGCTCCATGCTTCAGCATTTTGTGCTGTACGTACATCTTCTCTTTCTGGTCTCTTGAGAATGCGACATTCAACCTGGTAAGCGTTCCCGTTTCTTTCCAGTTTTGTAATTCGGTCTGGTAAAGGAAGTCGCTCACAAAATGCTGTTCGCCGAAGAAGAGCCAGTTGCGGCCTGTGGCTCCGGTCGCTTCGCGCTGGGCAAGAAACGAGCGGAAAGGCGCAATACCGGTTCCGGGACCAATCATAATGATGTCTTTATCACCGGAAGGCAAGCGAAAAATGTTGTTTTTATGAATGTAAAACTCAATAGTGTCGTTCACCTTTAACTGCGATAAATAGTCGGAACACAGGCCGCATTTCCATTCGTCGTTTATATGAAACCTGTCTCTTGCAATGGTAAGATGCACCTCGCCATTGTGCGCTTCCGGAGAAGAGGCGATAGAGTATAAACGCGGCGCTATGGGTTCTAAGATTTCAATCAAATCAGTAAACTGGCTGCTGTCTCTTAAAGGATAAATTTTTAATAAATCGAGCAAGGCAATTTTAGTTGAAGGAATATCCTGACCAACCAGGTTTGCATATTTGCTAACTACGCGTTCGGGCAGATAAAAGATGTTCAGCTTCTTTCTAAGCAGGTCAAAGGCGGTGACCTCTTCGCTGCGGAAGGTGAACATTTTTTGACGATCAATATTTAAAAGCTCAACGATTGGCTCTACAATTCTCAAAGGGTTTTCAGGTATTACGCCAAGCGCATCGCCGGGCAGATAGTCTATCTCATCAGCAGCGATTTCTATGTGATGCGTTTCTTTGTTTGAGCCTCTGTCGTTGAGATTAATATTGGTAATAACAGTGCCATTATAAATCTTTTTTCCGGTTGATTTTTTTGCTGATGGGGGAGGAACTACCGTAACGGAACCGTTGCCATTCGCAGCCGTCGTTAACTGGTGCATGACTTGTGCAAACCAGCCTTCTGCATCGCTTTCGTAGTCCACGTCACACTTTTGCAAAGGCACAATCCGCTTGCCGCCAAGTTTGTTTAATTGTCTGTCAACGTCTTCACCTGCCGTGGCAAACAAGGGGTACGAAGTATCGCCCAGGGCTAAAACACCGTACTTTAATTTGTCGAGTTTAAAGCCATTTGAATGGATATGGTCATAGAACTTTTTAGCGGCGGCAGGCGGCTCTCCTTCGCCGTGCGTGCTGACGATGGATAAAAAGTATTCTTCTTTCGGCAGGTCGTTCAACCTGTATTGATCAAGGCTGACAACCTTTGCATTGATGCCGCTTTTCTTTGCTTTTGACGCAAACTCCGACGCCAGTTTTTTTGAGTTGCCGGTCTCTGTGCCGTAAGCAATCGTAATCTTACTAACCAGCGGTTTTGAGATAGCGGACTCCTCTACAAAACTTCCTTTTGACACCGATCCCGCAATAAAGCCGCTTACCCAAATCTTTTCTTCGTTGGTTAAGGTTGCGAGGTAATCGAGCAGGGTTTTTAGTTTAGACTCTTGCAGCATGTAAGGTTACTTTATTCAAATTTTGGATGGTAGTAATTCGGCTGACCGGCTTGAAATAGCAGTCGCGGCTGTCACTGTTTTGTAACCACGCAAACTGTTCGTGCAAGGCCACCACTTTTCCTATGATGACCAATGATGGAGATATGAATATCTGCCCTTTCAACTGGCTTGAATACTCATACAAGCTACTAATGTGTACATTTTGCAAAGGTGTTGTTGCCTGCTCAACCACGGCCAGTAGTTTGTCTTCTGCAATGTTATTTTCTGTCAGTTTCTCAACTACTTTATCCAGTGTTTCTGATGACATATAAAAAACAAGGGTATCATCGGTTTGGGCAAGTTCTTTCCAGTATTCGTTGGTTACAATATCAGATTTATAATAGGTAAGTAAACGAACGGCAGTAGAATAGCCGCGGGCAGTTAACGGAATACCGGCGTAAGCGGCTGCACCCAAAGCAGCAGTAACACCGGGAACAATTTCGTAAGGAATATTGTGAGCAATCGCCGTTTCCAGTTCATCCATGATATTGGAGAAAATGGATACATCTCCCCCTTTCAATCTCACAACTAATTTTCCTTCCTGTGTATATTGAACAATCAGTTCGTTAATGGTTTGCTGCGGTGTTGATACACCTCTGCGGCATTGCTTGCCAACATACACGATCTCTGCATCCGCCCTCACATATTCATTCAAAATTTCCTCGCTCACAAGGCGGTCGGTAAGCACCACGTCGGCCTGTTGCAGGTAGCGGGCTGTTTTTACAGTAATCAGTTCGGGGTCTCCGGGACCGGCACCTGCAAGTATGAGGCGCCCCCCCGCCCCCCGAAGGGGGGATTGAGGAACCAGAACTTTACCTGTATGTTGTTGTGTAATCATTTGTATTCTTTTTCTGGGGACGAACATTTGTCCTTTATTCGGCTCCGGTTGTGTCACTCACTTGTACGATAAAACTTTATTCAGCGATACCTCACCCTCTTATCCCTCTCCTCGAGGAGAGGGACGGTGCTTTAAAATATATCCACGCATTTTATCTCCCACATCATCATTAAATCTTTATTTAGGTTCTCCGCTTAATTAGGCAAGCCCTTCACCTTTCACTTGTGCTGCAAAACTTTATTCAGCGATACCTCACCCTCTTATCCCTCTCCTTGAGGAGAGGGACGGTGCTTTAAAATATATCCAGGCATTTCATCTTCCACATCATCATTAAATCTTTATTTATGCTCTCCGCGTAGTTAGGCAAGCCTTTACCTTTCACTTGTGCTGCAAAACTTTATTCAGCGATACCTCACCCTCTTATCCCTCTCCTTGAGGAGAGGGACGGTGCTTTAAAATATATCCAGGCATTTCATCTTCCACATCATCATTAAATCTTTATTTATGCTCTCCGCGTAGTTAGGCAGCCCTTCACCTTTGACCTTTGACCTTTCACCTCTGACCTTTGACCTTCTCAAAACAATCCCTCAATTGATAAATACCGCTCTCCAGTGTCGTAACAAAATGTAAGCACTCTTGAACCTTTTGGTATTTCGGGTAATTTTTTGGCAACCGCTGCTAATGAAGCGCCTGATGAAATACCAACTAAAATTCCTTCTTCCTTTGCGGCACGTTGTGCGTATTCAAATGCTTCTTCTTTTTGTATTTGAATAGCTCCATCCAAAACAGCCATATTCAAATTACCGGGAATAAAACCAGCCCCTATACCTTGTATCGGATGAGGACCGGGAGCGCCACCGCTGATTACAGGCGACAAAGCCGGTTCTACAGCAAATATTTTTAAATTTGACCATTTTTCTTTCAGCACGTCTGCCAATGCAGTTATATGTCCGCCCGTTCCTACACCAGTTATGATGTAATCCAATCCTTCCGGAAAATCGTTCAATACTTCCTGCGCAGTTGTGCGCCGATGAATGTCAGTATTCGCAGGATTATCAAATTGAGATGGCATCCACGCATTTGAAGTGGTAGAAACGATTTCTGTGGCTGTTTCAATCGCTCCTTTCATACCTTTCTCACGGGCAGTGAGAACAAACTCAGCTCCGTATATGGCCATTAGCCTTCGCCGTTCAATACTCATGCTTTCGGGCATTACTAAAATAAGCTTATAGCCTTTTACCGCTGCAACCACTGCTAACCCAATGCCGGTGTTTCCGGATGTTGGTTCAACTATTATGCTGCCTTCTTTCAATAATCCTTTTGCTTCAGCATCTTCAATCATTGCCAAGGCAATACGGTCTTTAATGCTTGCTCCCGGATTGTTCTTCTCTAATTTCATCCACACCTCGTAATCGGTACCAAACAAATGATTGATACGGACATGTGGGGTGTTGCCGATGGTTTGTAATATGTTTTGTGCTTTCATAAACCTCACCCTCGGTCCCTCTCCACCTCATCCGCCCTTTGGGCACCTTCTCCTGGAGGAGAAGGAAAAAGGATGAAAGTTTAATTGAGAGGGAGGCCAGGCATTTTTTATTTATTTGACTTTAATTTGAACTCTTTCGGCATTTTCTATAATTGTGCTATTTCTTGTGGTTTTGCTTCTTGCTGCTACTGTTTTGCGGTACAAGGGAGTGACACAACGATGTTTAATTTTTATTCAACTGTCCGCTCCAAAAAGACCTCACCCCAACCCTCTCCAAAGGAGAGGGAGTAGTACCCAGCCTCTCCAAAGGAGAGGGAGTCGAAGTATGCTAATGCTGTCATCTGTCATCCTACATCTGTCATCTTACCACACATGTCATCCAACTTCTATCATCCTTCTACTATATCACAAAGTTCAACGCCTCCGGCAATGGGTTTTTGTCTCTTACCTGTATCTCACTTTTATGGTACACTACCGAATAAGGCGGCACGCTGTAGGTGAGCCAAACGTTTCCGCCAATGATGCTGTCGTGGCCAATTGTAGAGCCGCCGCCTAAAATGGTAGCGCCTGAATAAATGATCACATTGTCTTCAATTGTAGGATGACGCTTTGTGCTTGCGGCACTCTTTGCTACATTCAAAGCGCCGAGTGTTACACCCTGGTAAACCTTTACATTGTTTCCAATCACGGCAGTTTCTCCAACGACAATGCCGGTGCCGTGATCAATGAAAAACGAGTCGCCAATTTCAGCACCGGGATGTATGTCAATACCCGTTTTGCTGTGTGCATATTCTGAAAGAAGCCGGGGCAACGTTTTAATTGCCTGTATATGCAACTGGTGTGAAATGCGGTAAATAGCTGTTGCATAAAAGCCGGGATACGCCACCAAAACTTCCTCAATCGATTGAGCAGCCGGGTCGAACTTTACGATGGCTTCCGCATCTAACAGCAAGCGCTGGTAAATAGATGGGATGGCTGCGAAAAGACCTGAGGTATGCTGCTTAACCTGTTCTTCATTCTTAATCAGCTCGAACAGCAATGCCGAAAAAGTGCTTTTGATGCCTTCGTACTGATCTGCAAGTTTATCCTGGCCCAGCTTCTTTTCATGTGTTCCAAACAGGAAGAAAAACAGCTCGTCGATAAAATCCTCCGCGATCTGCTTATCGGGAAATCCCTGGAAGCAAGTTGTGTTTCTTTTAAAAACCGCCTGTATAAATTCCTGTTGGTTCATGTTTGTTTTCTTATGGTTGGTCTCTTTGTAGTTGGTGGGACACCAGGGACTGTGGTGACCAGCCAAATTCACAGTTTGTTTCCCGGCTTTGTTGTTGATGATAACACCAACAATGGCTTTTTAATTCCCCCTTCAGGGGTTAGGGGCTTGTATCATACATGCTCCCACCGTTACAAAGCTCGTTTCATCAATTAAAATAGCGCCACCATTTACCCGAAGGTCTTTATAAGAGTCCATAGGTATGGGAGACGCCGTTTTAATGGTTGCTTTTATAATATCATTCAACTCGGCTTTTTGTGGGGCATCAATCTTTTGCAGCGTATTCACATCCAGCTTGTATTCAATATCCCGCACCACACTTCTCACTACACGGCTGTTGATCTGGAATAAATATTTATTTCCAGGAATTACCGGTTTGTTCCCCATCCAGCATAACAGCACGTCAAACTCCTGTTCTACTATTGGTTGATTGTCTTTTAAAACGATCATATCGCCACGGCTCACGTCCACGTCGTCATTAAGTTGAAGCACAACACTTTGCGGTGCATACGCCTCTTCGACCTCTTTGCCTGCAATTTCAATCGCTTTTAATGACGTATCAATTCCCGATGGCTGCACAGTTACCCTATCTCCTTTGCGGTAAATGCCGCTGATGATCTTACCCGCATAACCCCGGTAATCGTGCAGTTCGTCCACCTGCGGACGAATGACATACTGCACCGGAAACCTTGCATCAGTATAATTTACGTCTTTGGCTACTTCCACATTCTCCAGATGGTCTAGCAGGCTTTCGCCTTCATACCAGGAAAGCTTTGCAGACTTGTCAACAATATTATCTCCGTTTAAGGCGCTTATAGGTATATACTTTACATCTTTAAGGCCGAGTGATTTTGCTACCTGCATATAATCAATCACAATGTTGTTATAGACATCTTCAGAATAACCGACCAGGTCCATTTTATTAACGGCAACAACAATGTGCGGAATATTAAGCAGCGATGCAATGATGGAATGACGCCGCGTTTGCTCGGCAACACCGTTTCTTGCGTCTATCAAAATAACAGCCAACTCAGAATTGGAAGCACCGGTAACCATGTTGCGGGTATATTGAATATGACCCGGCGCATCGGCAATAATAAACTTGCGTTTAGGAGTGGAAAAATATTTATAAGCCACATCAATGGTAATTCCCTGCTCACGTTCGGCACGAAGTCCATCGGTTAGCAGCGCAAGGTCGATCTCGCCGTCTTCGCGGTTTTTGCTTTGCTTTTCAATCGCCTCCAGTTGGTCGATCAAAATGGATTTGCTGTCGTATAACAGTCTGCCAATCAACGTACTTTTTCCATCGTCAACACTGCCTGCGGTTATAAATCTTAGTATGTCCATAGCCCCTAACCCCTAAAGGGGGAATGCCCTAAATCCCTAAAGGAACTTAGGAACCTTTTTAGTTTGATAATTATTTTTTGTTGCCTGCATTTGTTCTCTATTTAGCATCGTTGTGTCACTCACTTGTACTTGCAGCGTTCTATTCAGCTTTTCGCCTCACCCTCAATCTCTCTCCTCGCGGAGAGGGAGGCCAGGCAAATTGTATTTCAATTAATCTTTGAATTAACACATTTATCATTAGTGCTTTCTCTGTCATCAGTCAACCAATATCAGCAACATCCTTCTCCCACCCATCCCATGCTTCTCAATTGTCCTAGTTGAAATAACTTCTATCCTCCCAGGATTGTGCTTTTCTCTCTCTCTCCTCCCTTTAGGGCTGGGGCTTCTAAAAGTACCCCCCCTTCTTCCTGTCTTCCATTGCTGCTTCAGAAACCCTGTCATCAATTCTTGTCTCACCTCTTTCGCTGGTTTTGGTGGCGATGATTTCGTTGATGATATCATCTATGTGCGTCGCATGAGATTCAACTGCTGCGGTGCAGGTCATATCGCCAACTGTGCGGTAGCGAACCTGTTTTTTTAAAACAGTATCAGCGGGGTCTAATTTGATAAAATTGGATACTGCCACCAGTTGACCTTCGTGTTCTATCACTTCTCTTTCGTGCGAAAAATAGATGGAAGGCAGGTCTATGTTTTCGCGGCGAATGTAATTCCAGACGTCCAGCTCTGTCCAGTTGCTGATAGGGAAGGCGCGAACATTTTCTCCTTTATGAATTTTGCCGTTGTACGTGTTCCATAATTCGGGACGCTGCAGTTTTGGGTTCCATTGACCAAACTCGTCTCTTACAGAAAAGATTCTTTCCTTGGCTCTTGCTTTTTCCTCGTCTCTTCTGGCGCCGCCAATTAATGCGTCAAATTTGAACTCTTCTATTGTATCTAATAAAGTGTAGGTCTGCAAAGCATTGCGGCTGGCGAACTTGCCTTTCGGTTCGGTCAGGCCTTTTTGTTTAATGGTATCTTCCACGCTTCTTACAATCAGCTTTTCGCCAATTGTTTTTACCATGTCGTCCCTGTACTCTAATGCTTCCCGAAAATTATGACCAGTATCAATATGTACCAATGGAAAAGGAAATTTGCCCGGGCGAAAAGCTTTTAGTGCAAGGTGAACAAGTGTAATAGAATCCTTGCCTCCTGAAAACAACAATGCAGGTCGCTCGAACTGCCCTGCTACTTCGCGAAAGATGTGAATGGCTTCTGATTCTAACTGGTCCAGGTAATCAAACTGGTACTGACTCATATCTTTTTTTTAAAAACTAAACTATTGTGTCGCCGCATCAGCCTCTAATGTATGCACATGCAGTCCGCATTCTTTTTTACTGCTGTCCTCCCACCACCATCTGCCGGCTCTGAAATCTTCTCCGGGTTTGATGGCTCGTGTACAAGGTGCGCAACCAATGCTTACAAAACCACGGTCGTGAAGAATATTATAAGGAATATTGAATTCGTTTATATAGTTTCTCACATCTTCTGTGTTCCAATGCAGCAAAGGATGGTATTTGATAATGTTGTTTGTAGCATCAAATTCCACCATTGGCATATCGTGTCTGTTCGCTGAATGTTCTGCTCTTAGACCCGTAACCCAAACTGCATTGCCCGCCAAAGCACGACGCAGCGGTTCCACTTTACGAATGTGGCAGCAATCAATACGGTTTTGAGGTGACTCGTAAAAGGAGTTGGGGCCACGTTCTGTAACCAGTTCTTCGAGCAACTGATTATTTGGATACATTGCTTTTATGCTTGTATTGTATCTTTCGTTGGTGGCGCTCCAAACAGAATAGGTTTCGGCAAAAAGACGTCCGGTATCGAGGGTAAAAATTTTTATCGGAAGGTCGTTGCTAAGTATATTATGGGCAATCGCCTGGTCTTCGAAACTAAAGCTGGTAGAGAAAACCACCTTTCCCGGAAATGCTTCTGTTAGGTAATGCAGCATTTCAGGAACAGATAATTCTGCTGCTTTTTGCTGTAAAACCCCGGTATGTTGTTCAACGTCTTGAAACATTATGCCTATTTTTAAAATAGAGATGCGAAATTAAGGCAGAATTAGCTGTCTACCAAATGAGTAGGGTTTAGAAGGTGATTTGACAGTGACATGACCGATAAACAGAACGTCAGTTTTAGGCATTCCCATTTTTTACAGAAACATTCATTTCCTTATGGTGTTGCCTCTTGCTTATTGTTACTTATTAAAGTGATACCGAAAAGAATACGATGTAAGAAAAGCCTGATAGAATTACTTCTGTCTAAACGGAGCGTCGCCACAAAAGATACATCTGTGATAAGATGCCGGTTAACCTAAACTTCCAACTCAATTTAGTTATTGTTGCAGTTATCAATGTCGGGTAAACACTTACTTTTGCATCCGTTTCAAAATTTATTCATTCGATATATATTTTATGGGTCGCATATTTGAAGTTAGAAAATCTACAATGTTTGCCCGCTGGGACAGGATGGCTAAACAATTTACCCGGATCGGAAAAGAGATAGCTATTGCCGTAAAAAACGGAGGACCCGACCCGGCTACAAATCCGGTTCTGCGCAGATGCTTTACAAATGCCAGAGGCGTGGGCATGCCCAAAGACCGGGTGGAGGCAGCCATTAAAAGAGCGCAGGGCAAAGACATGACCAATTATGAAGAAGTGATTTACGAAGGATACGCCCCGCATGGTATCGCTGTTTTGGTTGAAACAGCAACTGATAACCCGACCCGCACTGTTGCTAATGTAAGGATGCATTTTAGAAAAGGAGAAGGCAGTCTTGGCACAAGCGGTTCGGTTGCATTTACCTTTCACAGAATGGGTGAGTTTAAAATTAAAAACGACGGGCAGGATCTGGAAGATCTTGAATTGGAACTGATCGACTCAGGGCTGGAAGAAATTGGCGAAGACACAGAAGGAAACATCATCTTGCGTACAGAATATGATGAATTTGGTACAATGGCAAAAGCGCTCGAAGATAAAGGCATCACGCCTTTGAGCGCAGAATTGACCCGTATTCCGACAACAACTGTCGAACTGCCTGAAGATCAGGCCAAAGAGGTTTTGGAATTAGTTGACCGCCTTGAGCAGGACGAAGATGTACAAAAGGTATATCATAATTTGAAGTAAAACGTACAATATAAGATGTGCCACATCTTCGAGGTGTGGCACATCTGTCTTACACCAGAGATGCTTTTTTTATGCCCGATAGCAACAACATATCATATCCGGTTATTTTGTTTGATGGTGTTTGTAATCTTTGCAGCAGTGCTGTTCAATTTGTAATAAAGAGGGATCAAAAAAATATTTTCAGGTTTGCTTCTCTGCAGTCTTCATTTGGACAAGGCGTGCTGAAAAAGCATCATCTTCCTGCAGATGATTTCAATTCTTTTGTACTGGTAAGCGATGAGAAAATCTACACAAAGTCAACAGGCGCTCTTCTTGTTGCAAAGCAACTTTCATGGCCGTGGAAGATGCTTTATCCTCTCATAATCATTCCTGCATTTATACGAAATGCTGTTTATAACCTGATTGCTATAAACCGCTACAAATGGTTTGGGAAAAAAAATGCATGCTGGATTCCTACTTCAGCATTGAAAGCCAGATTTTTTGATTGAGCGTAAGCAACTTTCTGAATAAATTTCCCCTCTTAGATATTTACTGCAATTAAATTACATATTACAACTTTTTGCCGTCTTAAATTTTTTCTTATTTCTAAGAGAAGATTCTGTTATGGCAGTATAATATGTTGTTTTGATCCATTCATTTTACGAAAACCATTCTTGATTCTTCAGGCTTCTGAAGGTATTGTTAACTGTGTAAATTATTTCGATTAAAATACCAATTATGAAAAAAATGTTTACTTCTACAAAATGGGTTTACATGGTTGCTCTTCTCTGCTTATCGGCAATAAGTGGTACGTTAAGTGCACAGAGGAGTGGAGCTAAGTGTGCAGGCTTTACTGCAAAAATTTCAAATGGCTCAGTACTTAACCTGTGCACCGGCGCTGCAATCACACTAACTGCCGACCCTGCTGTTTCAGGTTATACCTTTCAATGGCAGGTGCAGACAACAGCAGGCGGGCCGTTTATAAGCATTTCCGGCGCTACCGGCTCTGCTTATAAAGCAACCAGCTTAGGTGCTTACAGGGTATATATTTCTACCGGCTCGTGTATTGATACTTCGGGTATCACTTCTGTTGTCACGATTACTCCCGAAGGAGGTAAAATTGTTGCCTCAAGTACCCTTACAACCTGCCAGGGCGAGCCGGGCGGATTGATAAAAGGCACCGACGTTCCGGGTGCGGATGTGGGTATTATCACTTACTCCTGGGAAAAGAATGAAGGCAGTGGCTGGACAACTATAGCTGATGCAAGTGACCGCGATTTTACTGTGGGTCTGCTTTTTAAAACAACACAATTCCGCAGGGTATCCAGTGACAATTGTATCAATAAAGCGTATTCAAACATTGTTACTTTAAGCACCACTACCGATGTGATAGCCGGTACAGTCAGTCCGCTAACACAAACCATTACTGCAGGCTCTACACCTGCGACCCTCACTTCTGCAACTGCTGCAAGTGGCGGAAGCGGCAACTTCACTTACCAATGGCAATCTTCCATTTTTGAAAGAGGTACTTTTGTTGATATTCCGGGTGCTACTTCGCCCAGCTATTCTCCAGGTCCTTTAGTACAGACTACTTATTACAGAAGAACAGCTATGGACGTTCGCTGTTTCAATACTGCACAAAGTGCTGTAGCTACCGTGTTTGTTACCAATGGTATTTTAAATGCCGGCTCCTTTACATTGGGTTCAAGTTGTTTCTTCCCTGGTTACCCCGCCGCTCCTTTATCAACTGCTTACGAGCCAACAGGAGGCGTTGCACCTTATAAAATAGAATGGCAGTCAAGCACAGATAATATAAACTTTACTACTATTCCCGGAGCTACCGGTTCAACTTACCAGCCGGGTCTTCTTACACAAAGCACTTATTTTCGTTTGAAAGTAACTGATGCCGCCGGTACTATCGCTTATTCAGGCTCAGAAGAAATAACAATGGTTTCTACTGCTCTCACAGGTGGTACTATTAAACCCGGAAGCAATGTCGCCTGTCTTGGTTCTTCTCCTGCACGAATTACAAGCACAGGAGCGCCAACAGGTTACGGCGAAGATCTGAGTTATCAATGGCAATATAAAAATGCAACTACAGGCACCTGGAAAGATATTGTTGGCCAGGTACGCGAAAGCGTTATTCCTGACCCGATTACTGAAAAAACAACTTTCAGAAGGTTGGCGATTGACAGATGCGGAGCTAATACAAGAAACGTATCATCAAACGAAATAATCATTGACATCAGACCAGCTTTGATAGCAGGAGACATAGAGCCTACATCACAAACAATACATAAGGCAGGCACACCCAAACCACTCAATTCTGTTACAAGCCCTTCCGGCGGTACAGGAGATTATACTATATCTTGGGAAGATGCCTCTTTGGCTGTAGGTCCCTGGTCTGTAATTCCTTCTGTAAGTACTTTGGGTTACCAGCCTCCTGCCGATACATCATCTATGTATTACAGAAGAGTTGTTATGGACAATGGATGTCTTGCTACCAAGTACACTTACACTGTTGAAGTAGTAGTTGATACAACACCTCCTTTAATGGCATGCCACCTTACCGGTTCTACCTGCGTTTTCCCAGGCCAAAGACCTGGTGTAATAACAGAGAGTGATATGAAATTTGGCGGCGTTCCTCCTTATACTTATACATGGGAAACAAAACCCATTACGGCAACAACCTGGACTGTAATTGCAGGTGCTAACGGCATCAGCTACCAGCCTCCTGTTATCACACAAACCACTCAATACCGTATCAAGGTAACCGATGCTACCGGTGCATCTGCTTATGGTGATGCCTTCACTGTTGAGTACCATACCGAAGCTCTTAATGGAGGCACAGTTGAGTTGCAGTCTTCTGCAGTAGTTTGTGCAGGTACAACTCCGGGATTGATTAAAAACATCATCAGCGTATCAGGTTACGGTTTCAATCCATCTTACCAGTGGCAAATGATGTATGAGGGTGGAACATGGACAGATATAGCAGGAGAAAAATACGAATCTTATCAGCCCGGCACAATTACACAAAGAACTCACTTCCGCAGAGCAGTTACAGATATATGTGCCGATGTAACCCGTACAGCTTACTCCAATGAAGTAATTATCGATATTCCTGTTATGCTTACACTGCACACAGGTCTGGTTGATGGTCCGTTCATTACCTGCGCAGGTACAGCACCGGGCACTATCAAAAGTGTACTGGATGCATGTGGAGGCAGCAGCACTTTGCACTATCAGTGGGAAGTAATGCAGGGCGGTACATGGCAAACCATTGCAGGCGCTACTTCAGCAAGTTATACCCCCGGCGCTATTACCGACAACATGGTTTACCGCAGAAAAGTATCTGACGATTGCGGCAACGCAGGCTACAGCAACCAGGTTGAGATATATGTGTATCCTCCTATTGAACCGGGTATTATTGGCACAGCAACACAAACTGTTTGTACCAATGCAACACCTGAAAAAATAAAACTGATGACTGGTTGTCATTATACTGACGGTGCGGTTACTTACCAATGGCAAAGTGCAACCAGCATGAGTGGTACATGGAGTAATATAAGCGGAGCTACAACCTCAGAATATCAACCCGCAACTGCTTCTGCCAGCATATACTACCGTTTAATGGTAAAAAGCACAACCTGCGGTGCAACAGCATATACCAATGTTGTATCGGTACTGGTCAATACAGGATGCCGTGCTGCGGGTATACTGCCAGGTGTAGTGCCGGTACATGAAATAAAAGTGTTCCCTAATCGGAAATATAATGAAGGTGCAGGTTGAAACAACAGGTAAAGTAAGCGTTAGGTTAATGAATGCCGAAGGCCGTGCAATACCGGTATCTGTTTACTCAGAAGGAAGCGGCTTAATGAATGTTACAATGCCCGGAGTACATTCAAAAGGAATGTATTTACTTACAGTTTCTGATGAAAAAAATACCTGGACAAAAAAGGTAATTGTTCAATAAAAAAACAAGCGTTTTAGTAATCAAAAAAGCCTGGCATATTGCCAGGCTTTTTTGCTTTTGGTTACCAGCTTACGTTTTCATGGCATCTTTGGTTGTGTCACTCACTTGTACGTTTGGTTCTTGTTGCAGCTTTTACCACGAGTTTTTTTTTCAAGAGTTGTGTCAGGTATAGAAGAGTTGGGTTCTTAACACAAAGTGTTGGATAGCTTTCGCTTACTTATTGCACTTCACAAGCCAGCATTCAATTGCAGTTAATAACACCTGCAACGGCGATTCGAAAAAGGAGACCGGCAAAGACAGTAACGCCCTATTCAATGTTGCGAACTGCAGGCAGCGCTTTTATCTTTTCTTTTAATTCCAGGCTTGCATTTTCCTCGATCCATTCTTTTGCCATTTCAGTGTAAGCATTGTTTTTAAAGTCAAACCATTGCTCCCTCACGGTTGTAGTGTGCACGAGATGATTGAAGTTGGCAAAAGGTTTTCTACCATTTAATGCGTCTATTAACCGCTGTTGTAAATGCTTGTCTTTAACTGTTTCCACAAAGTCTGCCATTACACTAAAAGCTTCACGTGTTGAGACAGGCTCAACAGGCAAATACTTGTCCGGATTGTTCAAAGCTTCCTGTACAGGGTCTTCATCATCCTCCATAAAATAATAATCTTCACCCGGATTGATCTCCACTTCCATTGTTTCCTGGTTAATAAAACAGCGCATATTGTTCATGGATAAAGCTTCACCAACATCGTAGTAAAACCTTTCCCGTTTGCTTAAATGCATTAAGTTCATAATGCTAAATTATATTTTTTTAAACATTTCGTCTTTCCTATGTCATCTCTCATAGCCTGCTGTTTAAGTGTTCTGCAAGACAATAAACCTAAAATGTTGCAGGAATGTACGTGGTAACATAAAGTTGATTTCAACTGTACAATCCATCATGCAACTTAACCTGCACACAAGCTAATGAAGGGATTGCTTCGTCGTTCCTCCTTATAATGACATCCACTCTAACCCTTTGAAAAACAAGAAGTAACGTATGGATGTCATTCAGCTTTTTTTCTTTTTGGCTCTGAAAAAGTCGTTACTCGCAATGACGGCTCTGTTTTGCCTAAGTGATTTCAACCGTACAATCTAGCATGCAGCTTAACCTGTACACAAGCAAATGAAGGGATTGCTTCGTCGTTCCTCCTCGCAATGATGGCTCTCTCTTGCCCAAGTGGTTTCAACCGTACAAGTGTGCGACGCAACAAAAGCCTAATAGCACCACTTTAGTTAAGTACAAAAAGAATTATAATTTGAATGTTAAGAAGGAGATTAAAATTTAGCTCCCTTTAGGGCGGGGGGCTTCTTTGCCTTACCTTACTAACACAACCGTGCCTTTTTCATTATGTGATTTTCCGTCCAAAGTGTAAGAACAAAGCCACACATACACACCAAGGGCTTGCTGGTGGCCTTCCACAGTGCCGTCCCAGCCTGCGGAAGAATCATTGGTTGAAAAAATCAATTTCCCCCACCGGTTATAAATTGCCAGGTGATAACCGGATAATGGGCCAGAAAATCTTGGCCTGAATTTGTCGTTATGATTATCACTGTTAGGTGTAAATGCAGAAGGCATAAAAAAATATTCAGGGCATGTGGAGTCAACTACTGTAATTGAATCTCTTCCTGTACATCCGTTGCGATCCGTTACATCAAGCCAATAAAAGCCTTTCGCTGAAACGTCAATACTCTTTGTGTTGCTTCCATTACTCCACCTGTATAGGTTGAAGTTGTTTGATGGCGTTAAGGTTACAGTGTTGTAAGGACATTTTGAAACACTGGGTATTAAAAAGTCCCCCGGCCTTTGCACGGTAACTACGTTTACCGTGTCTGTCGCTCTGCAGTTATGCGCAGTGGTAGAGGTTACCCAAAACTGGCCGGGTTTGTTTGTGGTAATTGTTTCGGTGTTGCTTCCGTTATTCCATAAATAATACGAAGAGATGGGGCCTGCGTCTAATGTTATTGTGCCGCCGTTGCATAAATTTTCAAAACGATGAAAACCAGGTGTCGGGTACGGATAACGGGCGACCACAAAAGTATCTATTGTATTGCATCCGTCTTTATCCTTCGCAACAACGCTGTAGGCGCCTGCTACATTTACAATTATTGAATTGCTGGTTTCACCTGTATTCCATAAGTAACTTATGAAACCACTTTCGGGGCGCAATGCTACTGAGTCGTCCTGGCAAAATCCGGTTTGAATAATACTGTCTCTTGCCTTAACAGTACCACCTGCCGGTATAAAAATATGAATGGTAATACTTTGTACCAGGCTGTCGCAACCATTCGTGTTTGTATAATGATGTATGTAAGTGCCCCCGGTTGTCACCGTTGTATCCCAGGGCAAAACATAAAAATCGCCATCACAGATAGTTTTTGATGTATTGGCCTGTTGTGGAGGCTGGGAAACATGAAGATTTAATATTGCAATTGAATCGCACCCCGCCGCAGATGTGGTTGTATAGGTAGCAACACTATCGCCGGCGTTTGTTACCTGTATGCCATTCCATGTATAAGGCAGTTGTTCGTAACAGATAAACTGGTTATTTATTGTCGCTTTACCATTCAGCTTTACTATAAAAGGAACGGCGGCAGACGGTAATAACTCATTATTGCAAAGTCCCGCCAGGGTATTATTATCACTTCCTTTTTTAACGTTGATCGTATAATTACCCGGTGGTAATACTGATGAGAAATTAATAATGATGGAATTGGTATAGCCCCCTCTGTCGGTGCAGTTTATGCCGGATGCGCCGGTAATCTGTGCCGGTGCATTTGTTGTAAAATCGCTGCCGTCGGCCGCAATGGAGTTACATAAAATCTCGGTGTTTGTTTTTACAACAATACTTTTGGCGTTATTACAAGGTACATCTACGGCGCTTAGTTGCGGACTGACAGGATTATAAAAAACCGAAGTAGAGCCTGTAAAATCAATTGAAAATCCTTTACTTGGTCCGCCACTTACATAATTGCCGTAGTTGTTAATCATGATTAAATATTCTTCATCGCTTTTGGTATGGACAGCCTCGCAAAAAGACCCTCCAAAAGTGCCAGCTTGTATATAAGGTGTCAGCGATGTGTCGCTAAGCCCTATCATTCCGGCTATGTTGCTGCCGGGTAAATTATTATTAAAATTACACCTTACCACATCGTTTGGTGATAGTGCACTGCAACTTTTACCGGTTATATTTAATACTGCAAAATCATAATCATCCTGAGGATCGACAGGTTTAATTCTGAATACGATATTACCTGCGGCTGCTACATGCACCCTTAACCATACCGAATTTCGTTCACCACTTCCGGGTTGGTTATAACAGGGTGTTTGATCTAAATCTACTTGTCTGCCGGCGCCTGTGTAACTATAGGGTGTGCTGAAGCTGCTGCTGCAAAGTTGTAAAGCGTTGCAGGCATCCTGCTCAGGCTGGTTAGGCGGCAATTGATAAGTAGGTTGTGCCGCTAATTTGTTACTTAGAACAAAGTATATGGTTAAACAAAAAAGAAAAATCCATTTTATATCTGAGTTGAGTTGCATTGTTTGGCTGTCGCATAATCGCACTTAAAAATATGATTTTAATTGAACTCAATAAATTACTATACTTAACGCCGTATTAAATGTGGAATACATTTTATGAGCCGGGCAGTATTGCTACTATGAGACATCGTTGCAATCATGGATTTGTCGTTTTCTTTTCTTCCAGTGGAAGGAAAGAAAAGGATCACACTTCATATGAAGATAGTCCTTCGGCAAAAAAAGTTCTTGTACTATTTTATCTATTAAAAACATATAAACAACTGTTCATTCACAGAAGTATAGCAAAGGCTAAAAAATGGAGGCTTAAAGGAAGTCTCACGCAAAGGCGCAGAGGCGCAATGAAAAACCACTTAAAGACGCAATGAAAAAAGCAACAGCAAGACATAATCTTTGCGTCTTAGCGCCTTTGCTTGAAAACACAAAAGGCGCAAAAGCGCATACCAATGAAAAGGATATATTCAATCCTTAAAATAACTTGTCTTATTCTCTATGCCGATAAAAGGTTTAGTTAATTTCATAGAAAATGGAAGTGGAGACGATGTTTAATAAAGTGATTTTGGTTTAAAAAAGCTTTAACTTTAATTCATCTCTACGGTGCATTTGTCTTTTCTACCATCTAAAATATTTATACCACACCAATTAAATAAAACATTTTGCGTTTTAATCTCCTTTTAATCTTATTTATTTTTATTGGTAAACTGGTGACTGCCCAACAGCAATCACTTGATGTTGCTTCACCCGGCAGCACTTCAAGCTATGGTATTGTAAGATATTACGATCCGGGTGCTATTGGAAACAAGAATGTGGAGAAAGTTAATTATTCCGACATCAATGGCACTCCTTTTTGGAACGAAAACTGGAATGCCGGTATTTTGATTTTGAACAATGACAAGGCAGTTAAACTGCAAAATGTAAAATTGAATCTTTATACAAACGAGCTATTGTATAAAGATCTTACCGGCGCCGAACTTGCAGCAGAGAACAGCATCGTAAAAAAGGTAATCATTTTTAAAGGACAAGACACCACCAATGTAGCCGGGGTTTTTTTGAGCTTAGCTGATGCGGACAATAAGAACACTTACGCCTATTACCGTGCATGCAACGATGGAAAACTGGTATTGCTGCAATTGTCTGTAATAACGGTTCGTACATCTGAGTATGACCCCATGAGTGGAAAAAATGAACATAGCTTCCTGAGAAAGCAGAGCTGGTATATTTTAAACAATGGAATTCTAACCCGTTTAAGTAGTCTCAGTAAGGCATCTGTTAACTCTATAGTTGCTTCAACGCCGCAAGCCGAAACCTGGCTGAGTAGCCACAATAATAAATTGAAGAACGAAATGGAGATTGTATCTTATTTTTCTTATTGCAATACACTTTCGAAATAAAGAAAAAGCTTTGTGAAGTAATCATTACTATTTTCCAGTTGTTTGCTGTTATAAGTACAATGCTATCTCATCTGTCTTTGCATCTATTCAACTTTCTTTTCTGATATTGTTCAAACCTGTTCGTACCGCTTACTTAAAAGGTCTTTCATCCAAACATTTACATCCCACTGATTGGCGATCGGCTCGCTGGTGAAGGGCATAAGATGCTGGTATGGCGGGGCTCCAAATTCGGGTGTGATCGTAAACGTATCAGTTTCGTTTTTTTTCTTAAGCGCTATTAATTTATCCCAGCAGTTTAAATGGATATTGAGAATAAATTCATTTTCAGGAGAACGTGGATCAATTACCTGAGGACCTTCCTGAAAGCCGATACGGGCATGCAGATGGTCGACATGATGAATGGCTGTTTCCACAGCTTGCTGCTGGTCTTCTAAAAAACTTTCTGCTACAGTGTACCAATGTGAAATATCGAGTGTAATCCTGATTTGAGGAGACTGCTGTAAATATTGCTTTGTAATATGCGCTGCAAAAGACCATTTTCCCCGATGCGTTTCGTGTACTATTTTGATACCCGTTTCCGTGCTTATTTTTTCTGCAATCTCAATTAAAGCCAGGTTTTGATCTATAGTAAAATAATCCTTACCTGTTTGAGAATTGATGAACAGCGGGTGTAGTTTTGCCAGGCTGTACAAATGTTGTTTAAAAATTCGCTGGTGCTCATCATAGTTGCTTTCTATGGTTTGCCAATGCTGACCTATTACGGCTAAATCATATTTCTTCAATCCATTTATAATTTCGCTTTGCTCATCAAACGATAAAGAAAACGGAAAGCCAATTTCAACACCATCGTACCCTGCTTTTTTTACATTGGAAAAGAACTGTTCCCATGTTTGCGATTCGCAGCCCCAGCGTGGACAGAAGAAGAGTATTTTCATTGGAGAATAAGCAGATTTTTTTACAGAAGCTTTCGATATCTGATTTACAACTTACACATGAAACTGCAGATGCCATTTTTACTGCAGATGAAGTGATTGCGACGCAACGATGACGCTATGAAAACGATAGCTGGTATTATAAACAATTACGACCGTTTATTAATGTAAGTTTTAATAGCCAGGAGCGGCATCCTGGCTTTACTGCCCATATTTTTTATACACATTGTGCAGGTAGGCAAGGGCTGCCTGTAACTCTTCCTCCTTCCAGTCGCTCTTTATCTTTTTTAAAAAGTCTTTGACCATTATATCAAGCGGAGTGATGTTTGTCGCCGTAAAATCTGTGACGGCTTTCTCTTCGGGTGCCGCAGTTTTTACGCTGTCGTCTTCATGCAATCCAACGCCGTATCCTGATCGTGCAGATGGTTTTTGTATCTGCATTCCTGCCATCATGAGGGTATCTTCAATGTGATAACGTTTCAGCGTATCTTCCTTTAACACCTTTGATGCAAGCACTTCAATGGCTTTCCATATTTCAGGATCTTTTAGTTTTTTAAATACTGAAACCATGCTTTGCGAAGGGAAATTATCAGAGTGGTCAACAACGGCCTTCTTTAAAAAAGTTTGGATCTTTTCAATAATAGTTACATCCTGCCCTGAAATATCCAGCTCGAGTTCAGCAGGAATGGTAAGATCGTTTTGAAAATAAATTTTAGCGCAGGTACCGGCGCAATAAACCGCCATTAGTTTCTTGGCTACTTCTATGGTATGTTGCAGGCTTTCGGGCGGAAGCGACACTGGGTTGCCTAAAAGCACCGCCTGCACACTCTTAATGTCACTACCTGCATTTAATTTTGAAGGGGTGTTAGAGCCTTTTCCAGGCAATTCCATTAAGTCGCAGGTATATCCGTTGAGGTATGCAAACACTACACGTGCACTTTCGTGATAGGCTGTCAGAATTTTTTCATTTTCCACGTAAGAAAAGTTTTAGTTACGAAATGTATAAAAATTCATTGATTAAAGTAGAATCTTTTTAGGTGTATAAAAGTCAGTTTCTCTATTGATTGGCTTGCGCAGCACTATAGCTTAATTGTTCTGCGTATCAATTTCTCAGCCCAAAATGTGTGCTTCAGCATTTGTTACTTTCTTTGTCTTGAAACAAAGAAAGTAACCAAAGAAAATTCAAGAAAGGAATGATAACAGCCATTCCTTTCATTATTCCCTGATTAAACTTTACTGCTACTGTGGCTTCAGCATTTGTTTTTCATGCGTATTCTTTTTTGCATTGTCTAATTCATAAAAGCATTTTGTAATTGAAGACATTGTGAAACTAAGGTCCATCCCCAAAGCTCGGTTTTGTTGCAGGTTAATCAAAAACCAATTATCTTTTTGTTTTAAAATCACGTAGAAAAATGAGTGAAGAACAAAACAGGGTGACTATTATCCGAAGCATACAAAACAGGATATACGAATTAAGAGGTGAAAGAGTAATGCTCGACTTTGACTTAGCCTTGCTGTATGAAGTTGCTACAAAGGTTTTAAACCAGGCGGTGAAACGGAATATCAAACGGTTCCCTAAAGATTTCATGTTTCGGCTTAGCCCCGATGAATGGCAAACCATGCGGTCACAGTTTGTGACCGCATATCAAAGCAGGCGTAATACTAATATTACTCCCTACGCCTTTACAGAACAGGGCGTTGCCATGCTAAGCGGCATACTTAGTTCGGATAAAGCTATCAATATGAATATTGCCATTATGAGAGCTTTTGTAGAAGTGAGGAAAATTTTATTGCTGCAGAATGATTTGAAAGAGCAGTTGAAAGACATAAAAGAACGGTTGGGTGAACACGATGTTCAGTTAAACCAGATTTATGATGCAATGGAAAACCTTTTAGATGAAAAAGCTGAGCAAAGAAAATGGAATGAAAGAGAAAGAATAGGATTTAAAAAACCAGCAACCCTTTGAGGTTGCAGATTGCAACCTCAAAAGGCAGAGGTGGCGAAATATAAAATAGTTTCCTGATGATTTCATATTTCGGCTTACTCCGGATGAATGGCAAATCATGCGGTCACAAGTTGTGACCGCATAGGAAAGTCCCAATTATATTGAAGCAGACGCAATACAATGAACGAAGAAAATGGGATGAAAGAGAAAGAATAGGATGTAAAATGAATATCTTTTTAAAATAGAATGAAGAACAAAATACAGAACGACTAATCTCCCTAAATCTTTAATTATTATCGCATGAAACATCTCAACAAAAAAATTAAAACTGGCATTTTAATTTGCACGCTGTTCTTTACCAATATGCTTTGTGCGCAGGTAACCATTGAAAACCTGTTGTCAGTTCCCTTTCCCACTGATTTAAAAAGTTCTGCTGATGGCAGGCATGTAGCATGGGTATTTAATGACCGCGGTATCAGGAATTTATTCGCAGCAGACGCACCCGATTTTAAACCCAGGAAGTTAACCAATCACACTACCGATGATGGAATTGAGATAAGCTCTGTGGCTTTTACACCCGATGGAAACAAGATTTTGTTTACCGAAGGCAACCCAAATAATGGCAAAGGCGAAGCCGCCAATCCGGCATTGTTGCAGACAAAAACAGAACGTACTGTCTGGATGGTAAATACGAATAGCGGAAATGCAAAGAAATTAGGCGGCGGCGACAATGCTGCCGCAGCTCCCGATAATAAAATGATTGCTTTTGTTTCCAAAGGAGAAATCTGGTCTATATCAGTAGATTCGGCAAAGGCTGAAAAATTGGTTCAGGCACGCGGTAGTCTTGGCGACATTCGCTGGTCGCCCGATGGAAGCAAAATGGCTTTTACCAGTAATCGCGGCGATCATTCTTTTATTGGAGTGTATGACATGGCAAACAAAACAGTCATCTATCCCGACCCTTCTGTTGATAAAGATATTGAACCAGTCTGGTCTCCTGATGGCAAACACGTCGCTTATATACGAACTCCCAATAACCGCGACCGGTTGCCTTTTACCGAACAGCGTGCCGGCAGTCCGTGGTCGATACGTGTAGTAAATATTGAAACAGGAATGTCAAAAGAAATCTGGAAAGCTCCTGCAGGTGCCGGCAGTGTTTTCTTTAATGAATTGCCTGTTACCGACAATCTCATTTTATGGGGAGCAGATAACAGGTTAGTCTTCCCTTCAGAAAAAGATGGCTGGCTGCATTTGTATTCTATAAACATTCAAAATGGAGAAACGCATTTACTTACGCCCGGCGACGGTGAGGTTGAAAATGTGCTATTGAGCAGCGACAAAAAAGCGATCATTTATACCACCAACATCAGCGACTCCCACCATCGCCATATCTGGAAAACAAATCTAATTGACGGCAAGCCTGTGCAACTCTCTGCAGGCGCAGGTATTGAATGGTCACCGGTACTTACACAAAGTGGGATTGCTGTGTTACACTCAACTGCCACTGCGCCGGGCTGGCCGTGTATCATAAAAGAAAATGGCGAGGTAAACAGGATTGCCGCCGAAATGTTTCCCGCTTCTTTCCCTGAAAAGTCTTTGGTTGTTCCTTCAGATGTTACTTTTCATGCAAAGGATGGACTGCTTATTCATGCACAGCTTTTTTTACCGCCCAATTATCAGCCTGGCAAAAAATACCCGGCGTTGCTGTTTTTTCATGGCGGTTCGAGAAGGCAAATGCTGCTTGGTTTTCATTACATGGATTATTACTCGCACGATTATGCAATGAATGAGTACAATGCCTTGAATGGGTACATTGTACTGGCA
>CAXUMK010000003.1:0-72063 GCA_964251885.1 uncultured Segetibacter sp.
ATTTAGTCAACTAAAATTCATTGCAGAACCATTAATATATAATAAATAGTTATCTGTTGTTGATCTGTTGGTGAGCTTAATTAAACCGGCTGTGAGCCGCTTACGCGGTTCAAAAAAACAATGCGGCAGGTCTACAGAAAATTTCAATTGTTTACTGATTGGTATTTTTAGCTGAGTGCCTGGCAGCCCAATACAACCATTGGAAAGGAAAAGCATTGAATCATTAAGTAATGGTGATTTACGGCGAATTATCGTTAGTTTCACTTTAATTATGAACACTGAAACCTTACCCACAATCCATATAGATTTAACATTGGCACCAGTGATCAATTTTGCTATGCAGCAAAATCATGTTCCAGTGGTCAAACGGTTGGTCTTGACCAATGCTGGTGAATTTGATTATGAAAGCCTGACAGTAGAGATTAGTTCGGAGCCTGAATTTTCGATCATTTGGAAAGCAAGTATAGATCGTTTGAAGGTGGGTGAAAGTTATACTTTTGGGGTGGTACTGCTACGTATCTCTGCGACTTATTTGGCTGGTTTAACCGAGCGGCTCAGCGGTCGCTTGAATTTAAAGATCAAGGCTGCTGAACGGGTAATCAGTTCGACCATTTATGATATTGACTTACTAGCTTATGACCAGTGGAACGGCGCTGGTTCAGTACCGGAGCTTCTCGCTGCTTTTGTTACGCCGAATCACCCTGAGATTCCGGCGATTATTCGTAATGCCTCGGTTCTATTACAGCAATGGACGGGTGATCCGTCGTTTAATGCTTATCAGACCCGAAATCCGGATCGAGTAAAAAAACAAATGACGGCGATCTATGAGGCCATAGCCGGTTTAAATTTAATCTATTGTGCTGTTCCAGCCAGTTTTGAAGAGACCGGGCAGAGGGTAAGGCTGAGCGATGCCATTCTTTCTCAGCGACTGGCGAATTGTTTAGACCTTTCACTTTTATATGCTGCCTGTTTGGAGGCGGTGAGTATTAACGCGTTGATTGTGATGATCAAGGGACATGCTTTTGCGGGGGCTTGGTTGGTAGACGAATCTTTCCCGGACGCGGTCAATGACGATCCATCACTGATCACTAAGCGAACAGCGGCTGGCATCAATGATATCGTAGTGGTCGAATCGACGTGTATGAACGCAGGTAATCACCCACCTTTTGATGAGGCGGTAGGTTCAGCGGATGCCAGGATGCTTGAAACGCATAACTTCCAGCTATTCGTGGATGTAAAACGGGCGCGTTTTGGTGGGATTCGCCCACTGCCACTCCGAATACCTGGTAATCAGGGCTGGGAGATCAAGTATGACGAAAAACCATTGACCTCAGGTTATACGCCGGAAGAGGTGTTAGTGGATCACAAACCTTTGCAGGTTGATAAAATCGGCGTTTCTAAGCAACAGATCTGGGAGCGCAAACTACTGGATCTTACGCTGCGGAATACTTTATTGAATACCCGGATGACCAAGAGCGTAATCCAGTTCATCAGTATTAACTCTGGCAAGCTGGAAGATGCGCTGGCGGCGGGTAAAGAATTTCAAATACTAGCTAAACCTTCCGATTGGAGCAATTCCCCACGGGATGCAGGCATTTATCAAGCCGTCAATACTTCTGATCCAATCTCGGATCTGGTTAACCACGAACTTTCCCATCAGCGATTGCGAACGTACCTGACTGAAACCGAGTTGAACGTTAATTTAACTCATCTATTCCGTTCATCGCGGTTATCGTTGGAGGAGAATGGTGCGAATACTTTGTTCGTTGGCATTGGCCTGCTCAAATGGTACGAAACGCCGGCAAGTGAACGCCCCCGGTTCGCACCTATTTTATTGATCCCTGTGGAAATTATCCGCAAATCCGCTCAAAAGGGTTTTGTGATCCGCTCTCGGGAAGAAGAAACGGTCCTGAATATTACTTTGCTGGAAATGATGCGCCAGGATTTCGGTATCGGCATCGGTGGCCTCGAAACTTTACCCAAGGATGAAAGCGGTGTGGATGTTCGCGGAATTCTGAATACAGTACGGCAGGCAATCATGTCCCAGTCCCGCTGGGATGTGGAAGATCAGGCTTTACTAGGCATTTTTTCTTTTAACAAATTCATTCTGTGGAATGACATCCATAACAATTCAGCGCAGTTAGCAAAAAACAAAGTGGTGGCGAGCCTGATCTCGGGTAAGTTACAGTTAAATAGTTTACCAGTTGTCACTGATCTGGATATTCATCCTGGTGAACTTGCTTTACCGATCAGCACCGATTCTTCGCAATTACAGGCCATTATCAGTTCGGGTAAGGGCGAAAGCTTTGTTTTACATGGCCCCCCTGGTACGGGTAAGTCCCAAACGATCACGAACATTATCGCTAACGCGCTTTACAACGGCAAAAAGGTATTGTTTATTTCGGCAAAAAAAGCGGCGCTGGAAGTTGTTCAGAAAAGGCTCGAGACGATCGGCATCGGCGATTTCTGCCTGGAACTACATTCCAATAAGTCCAAAAAGTCCGATGTGTTGGCGCAATTGAAAAAGGCGACTGAGGTTATCAAAAAAGACAGTCCAGAAAATTTCCTAAACACTGCTGAACGGCTATTAAGCGTGCGGAATGAACTCAATGTTTACGTGCATGCCTTGCACCGCAAACGTCCGGGCGGTTATACACTTTTTGAACTCTTTTGTAAGTATGCAGAGTTGGCCCAAACTCCTTTTACAGTGTTTTTTAAGGGCAGCGAGGTTACCCTGTTATCAGCGGCGGACTTAACAACTTGGGATGATCTGGCTGCTGAGTTGGAAACCGTGGCTGCCATTGTTTCCGCACCTGCTCAACATCCCTTAAGAGAGTTGCAGTTATCAAACTATAGTCAGCAATTAAAAACAGATATCCAGCAGACACTGGAAGAAATATTGGAGCTTGCTGCCCAACTTGATCTGACTCGCTCAAGTGTTACCGAAGTCTTGGGCTTTGGCGGCCATTCGGGTGATCAGACCGAAGTGATAGGCGAAATGATTGGGATTCTACTGAAATTACCGGATTCACCTGCATCATTTTTAACAAATGAATCGCTGGAACAGACGCTGGCCCAAGTCATTGGTATCGCTGGTCATGGTCAGCAACGCGATGCCTTACGCACCGACTTGCTTCAAATTTTCAACAAAAGCATTTTGGAATTTCCTGCCGAACAGGTATTGGCGAATTGGGAAATTGCCGCTCAAACGTGGTTCTTACCAAAGTGGCTCAAGCAGAGAGCCATTATTAAATCGCTTAAATCTAAATCGCCTTCCGGCAATTTTGTCAATGAGGAAATCCCTGGACTTTTAAATAAGATCATCGCCTATCAAGCTGAACAGTCATTAATTTCCGGTGCTGTTTATTTACCGGGCTTAACAGGCTTTTTGTGGAACAATGGCAACCCCGATTGGGCAGTCATTATCCAGGTGAGTCAGACCTATATCGCACTAAACCGGTCGGCCTCTAAAGGCATCGGCCTGGATGGTTTGAAAAGCTGGCGTGGGCGCTTTGCAGCCAAACTCAGCGAAGGAAGTGGCGGTTACCTGCGTGCACATGAAGCAGAATTTAGGAGTTTTATAGCATTGGGCGGTCGTTTAAAGACCTCTCGTGAAAAAATCCAACTGTTAACAGGTTCCCCGATTACTAATCTTGAGGTTCAAGCAGAACGGTGGCTTCGTAACCTCGGTGGCTTAAAAGACTGGTTTACTTACACGACCACCAAAAGTCTGCTAATCGCCGGCGGCTTAACTGCCTTGGTGGATGCATTCGAAGATCAAGCAATACCGTCTGATCAATTATTAAATAGCTATAAAAAAGGGCTTTATAAAAGCATTGCCGATCAATTGATCGAAAAAAACTCGGTACTTTCTGGTTTTCACGGACAGTTGTTCGAAGGGAAGATCCGCAAGTTCCGCGAATTGAGCGACCAATTCGAAAAACTTACCCGTGAAGAACTTTACGCACGGTTGGCGGCCAGGACGCCTTCATTTACTCAGGAAGCTGCTCAAAGCTCAGAAATTGGGCTTCTTCAGCGAACATTGCGCAATAATGGACGGGCTATGCCATTGAGAAAACTATTCGATTTGATTCCAAATGTATTGCCACGGCTTACTCCTTGCGTGCTTATGAGCCCGATCTCGGTCGCGCAGTATTTTGATGCCAGCAGCGCTAAATTCGATTTGGTTGTTTTCGATGAAGCTTCCCAAATGCCGACATGTGAAGCTGTAGGCGCCATTGCTCGCGGGATCAGTGTTATTGTGGTGGGTGACCCTAAACAGATGCCGCCAACCAGTTTCTTTTCGACGAATACTTTTGACGAGGATAATGTCGAACAGGAAGATCTGGAAAGCATTCTTGATGATTGTCTCGCACTATCCATACCATCTTATCATCTTTTATGGCATTACCGCAGCAAGCATGAAAGCTTGATCGCTTTTAGTAACGCGATGTATTATGATAATAACTTACTCACGTTCCCTTCGACCGATGATCTGGCAACAAAAGTTAAACTGATAAAAGTTAAAGGATTTTATGATCGCGGAAAAACTAAGCAGAACCGGGCGGAGGCTAAGGCTATTGTTGACTATATCATTTACCACTTATCGACGCCGGCGATCAGCAAGCGATCTATGGGCGTAGTGACTTTCAGTTCGGTACAGCAGTCGCTGATTGAAGACTTATTAACTGAAACCTTTTTGTTGCGACCGGACTTGGAACGCCTGGCCTATGAAGCAGAGGAACCCTTGTTTGTCAAAAATCTGGAGAATGTCCAGGGCGATGAGCGCGACATAATTTTATTTTCAATAGGTTACGGGCCTGATGAGACCGGTAAAGTCGGCCTTAATTTTGGGCCGATCAACCGCGAAGGTGGTTGGCGGCGCTTAAATGTTGCCGTTTCGAGGGCACGTTATGAAATGCAGGTTTTTTCCACTTTGCGTTCAGATCATATAGACCTAAATCGAACTAATTCAGAAGGGGTAGCGGGTTTAAAAGCTTTCCTGGCTTATGCCGAAAAAGGCAAGCAAGGCCTGCCGACTAATCTAATGAGTACTAGCAAGCCTGACCCAGGGCTGGAAGAAATTATAGCCACAGAAATCCGAAAACACGGCTACCAGGTCAATACTGGGATCGGTTGTTCTGCCTATAAGATCGATATTGGCGTAGTGCATCCTGATTTTGCCAATCAATATATTCTTGCTATCCTTTGTGACGGACAGACTTATCAGGCGGCCAAGACACCGAGTGATCGCGAGATCGTCCAACCGGGTGTACTGAAAGGTATAGGCTGGAATATGATAAAGGTTTGGTCGGCAGAATGGTGGGAAAACCCGGACAAGGTATTACAGGAAATATTATCTGCAATTCACCTAGCCCAGCAAGGCATTACGATAGAACATGAAGCTGTACCTGAGCCAGCTGCAGAAGAAGTCGTCCCATACAATTTCCAGGCTACGAAAGCTACATTAATGCAGACATCTTATTACGAAGTGGCCAATGTAGAGGTAGTTCGCAGTATCAATTCCGAAGATTTCTTTCAGTATGGCTACCGGGATACCATTAAGTCACAGATACATGAGGTATTAGCCATTGAAGCGCCGGTCAGCAAAAACCTGCTGTGCAAACGCGTCCTTTTGGGCTGGGGCATTGCCAGGATGGGTTCCCGAATCTCGATGCATTTCGAAAACATCTTCAAGGAACTTGGCCTACAGAAAACCAACGATAATGGTAATATAATCTTTTGGCGGGCCGATCAACAACCGGAAACTTATCATCTCTACCGGCTGCCGCCCAACGAAGCGCTGAAGCGAGATGCCGATGACCTTCCCTCACATGAGATTGCGAATTGCATTAAAGCAGTTTTGCAAAATCAAATCAGTCTTACAAAGGACGACCTGGTTCGGGAAACCGCCAAGTTATTTGGTTACACTCGCCTCGGAACAAACGTGGATATTGCCATGCAACTCGGTATACGTATAGCATTGGCCAAAGGCATTGCAAAAGCTGAAGGTCAGCGTATAGTGTTTAACGTATAATAAAATTATTTCAATTGTGAGAATATATTGCGCGCTTAATATTTTAAATTCATTATAGTTACTTGTTAGGTCATTTCTATATGTTGTACATCAATAAGTTAAACCTTACAAAATCTTCTAATTAGATTTTCTCTCAGCACATCTATTGATAGATTAAAGCCTAATAACTATGAGGAAATTTAAACCTAAGCGGCAATGTTATTATATCTATTTAACCTGTTGGGATAACTGAACATTATCAATCATTTCACTACTTATATTCATTAATTAGCGGCTTTTATAGAAAATCTTGAAAGCAAATATTCGCCAACATAGAAGTATCAATTGCAGGACACCAGGTTACAGGCCATACTTTAAATTTTATCATCTTTATTTATATTAGTCCATTATGAATTAGGATGAAAGAATACTTCAAACCACTTACTCGTTTTAAAAAGCGCGAACATCCTTTCGACATCGGAAAGCCTTTTTCCTGGTGGCGGGGCCATTATGACCGGCATTTCCTGAATAATTTATATGAGCGAAAAGAAAGCGAGTTTGAATCCTTTTACAAATATCACCTGAACCATTTTTTAAAAGTCAACGCAGGATCACAAGAGGTTGAATTTTACAAGCACCTAAGAGATCTTATCCAGGACGGAATTGCGGTATTAATCAAAGAAGACAAGCCCGGTTCAAAAACTAAGCACGAGCGAACCAACATACAAAAGGCACAGCTGCGGGCATTTGCGGATTACCTGGATTCTATCGACCAATGGGCCGTTCGCCCCCGGCTTGAGGTTTATACCGAAAAGGACGCAACCATTGCAAGACTGCAAAACCACATTGTAGTATTAGAAAAGCAGATCAGCGAAATGAAGGAATACGACGTGGTACAAAAGATCAGGATAGAGGAAGGACATTTGCCAACAGTCATTGATCTAATTCAGCAACTCCGCGACTTGGAATTACCTGCTGGCAGGAACCTGCTCCGCTGTGATTACAAAACGCCCTATTACAAGATGATCAGTAAGTATTTTTCCATCGACGGCAAAGATATACCCATAGAGACTGCCAAGAATTATTTCTTCGATAAACAAAACGATGTAAGTGTCAAAGGCACTTTGGTTCCAACCGAAAACAAGCTGTTTAAGATCGCACCAGACATGCCAAAAAAGGTAGTAAGGAAGAGCAATTAAGCTTAAAAGGTATTTTCTTATCGCTGTTAGCCAGTTTTCACCCCGTTCTTTCGTAGGTGCCTTAACCTCCATTATTTCAACTATTTAAGGTCAACAATACTCATCTTGTTCGCCTCTTATACATGACCATCGGGATCCGTTGGTCATGAGATCAGCTATTTGCTGGTATACATTCGTCCCGTTAACCAAAAAACGGAGTACAGATGCAAGTAGAGCTATTAACTAAAGAAGACCTGAAACAGTTTGGGGCAGAACTGGTACAGGAACTAAAAGACGCATTCGGCGGTAATGCGAAACCAACAAACAAGGAATGGCTGAAAAGTGGCGAGGTAAGAAAGCTGCTGGGCATCTCGCCCGGCACCCTGCAGAACCTGCGTATTAACGGTACACTCACCTATTCAAAAATAGGCGGCATGATGTATTACCGTTACCAGGATATCACAAGGCTACTAGAAAAAGGAGGTGTAAAATGAAAAAGGCACCTCCCGAACTGGCCTTGCTAAAAGCCATCCAGAAGCACAAAGGGCTAAGCCCTTTTCATATCAGCCTGTACACGGCCATGCTTTCCTTATGGCAGGAACAACAGTACAACACTCCCTTCAGGGTAACGCGGAGCAGGCTGATGGCAACCTCCGGCATCCGTTCACCGGCTACCTACCACAAGTGTTTAAAGGAACTGATCAGCCTTGAGTATATCATTTATGAGCCTTCTTTTGACAAGCACATCGCAAGCCGGATCACCTTAGTTACAGAAAAAACAGGTATGTGAGATGAACAGCTTAAAATTAATTGCGGTACAAACTATCGGGATAAATAGCAGCGGGATATTCTAACCGCCGATAAGTAGCAAGTTTGTGTATTTGCCCCCGCAAATACTCCCCGGAAGGCCTGCGGCCACCGGGTAAACTTGCCACCTGCGCCTGTTAGTTGCAAGTGGGGAAAAGACGATTAGAGTGATCAATTGACAGGGTGAAAGCAAGAAATTAAGAAAGAATGTAATGGAGATCAGCGGAGAGAAACAAGAAGGTAAACCAGCGGCAGATCGCCCAAAACATAAAGGCGGCAGGCCGAAACTCCCCGTCCGGCGGGAAAAGGAAATGAAGATCAGGCTGAGCAACAAAGAGGAGTTTTATATCAAAACGAAAGCGAAGCAGGCCGGTATGCAGGCCAGCACCTGGTTCCGGGCAGCGGCCCAATGCGCCAAGATCGTTCCGCGCCTTTCGGCAGAAGACCGCAGCCTTTTGCACATGCTGACAGGTATGGCCAATAACCTGAACCAGCTGGCCAAGCAGGCGAACATGGGAAACCTGCTGCTCATTGCACGGAAATGCCATGAGCTGTTAAACGAAATAGATACCGCTTTAAAATACTTTAACCGCGATGATCGGCAAGATACCTAAACCGGGAAAAAGCTTTGGCGGCTGCGTGAAGTACAACGTGCTGAAAAAGGATGCTGCTATTCTTTTTGCCGAGGGCGTGCGCAGAGGAAACATCGAGCAGACCATTTGGGATTTTAACATGCAACGAAAAATGAACCCGGGGTTAGGCCAGGCGGTCGGCCATATTGCATTAAGCTGGAGCGTAAACGATTTGGGTAAATTGAATGATGATATTATGGTTGAGATTGCCAGCGCTTATCTGCAAAAAATGAAGATCCAGGATACCCAGGTTTTAATGGTTAGGCATCATGACCGGAACCACCCGCACCTGCATTTGGTCTATAATAGGGTAGATAACCAGGGTAAGACCATATCAGACCGCTTCCAGCGGCAGAACAATATTAAAGTTTGCAGGGAACTCACGGAAAAGTATGGTTTCTATATCGCGCCGGATAAGGAAAAGGTGAACAGGCAGCAGCTCAAGGGAGAGGATAAGGTAAAGTATAACTTGTTCGATGCAATCAAGTTCGCAGCCAAAAGGGTCAAAAGCATGGATGAACTGAAAACAGTGCTAAAGCGAAAAGGGATTGACATGCAATACAAGTATAAAAGCGGCAGTAAAGAAATCCAGGGCATCAGTTTCAGCAAGGACGGCTACAAATTTAAAGGCTCGGAAATAGACCGTAGTTTAAGTTATCTCAAGCTTAGCGGAACTATTGCAGAAAGTAGGAAAGAGCAGAACGCACAGCAGGAAAAGCAAAGTCAACAGCATCCACAACCAAAAGGCCAATTAAAATCGCTGGCCGACCAGATCAGGGAAGCCATGAAAGAAAACCAGGACAACAAGCAATCGACCAGTCCGGAACATATTCAGGTTAGCTATGATGGGTCCGTAGCAGGAGAGGACAGTACCCTGAAAGCAGTGATAACCGGCGGAATGGAATTACTCGAAGAAATGCTGGGCAACATAGAGGCGGAGCCGGAGTTTCCTGGCAAAAAAAAGAAAAAGAAAGGCCAGGGGCAGGACGAGGAGCAATACCGTGGGCAGGGCAGATAACCGGTAATTATTAAACTACAAATCAAAAGAAAAATGGACAACGAAAATTTGACCAACAAAAATATCAATGAGGAGATCATTGATAACTTAGTGATACAAGTAAACGCTTTAGAAAAGCGGGAAGTTAAACTTCCCGACTATAACGAACGGTTTGGTGCCATAGAAAGGTTGATCTTGCAGTTGATACCCGATCAGGAGAAACTGATGGAAGAGCTGAAAGCCGAAATCAATCAGCATAATTTGGCTTACCCAGCAGAAGAAATAAAATCACAAATCAATACCTTAAGAAATGAGGTAGCGCACATTCCAAAAGTGATTCCGGTAAAAAACCATCATCATCTCGACATGAAGACCAAGCCATTTATAATTGCAGGTGCCCTGCTGCTAATCTTTGTCGCCTTATGCACTGGCCTGAATATTTACCTATGGACAGCGAATAGCCGTCTTAAAGCGAATGATATCAAATTCCGTATGACCAGGCAAATGTACCCGGTGCAGGCAAATGAGGCAGACGCTGAATATACCAGAGATCCTACAGCAATGGAAAAGCTGACGGTTAAATATGAAACTGAGGCACTGGAAAGATCGGAAGCCGCAGATGTGGCGGAACAAAAGGAACGTGAGGCTAAGGAAGCAAAGGATAAGCTGAATAAATTAAAAAAGCATCGCCATTGAAGGTTGGTCGTTACTTAAAAAAATGCACATACATTGATTTTTTATCAGCAGGACTTGTTACCTCAATGAAAATATAACCCTTGCATAATTTTTTTATTGCGGGCAATTTTGATAGTAGAAACACCGCTATAAGGAGTTAGATGCTGAAAGAATTCCAGTTCGGTTATTTCTAAGGGAAAACCGCCTACCAAAAGGTTTGACCCTATTTGTAGACTTGGGTAATTACTGTTTGCCTTTTAAAAGTTCGTTCTTTTCTTTTTCAGTCAGTAATAAGCGTTCAAGTAGTGCGATTTTTTATCGTACAGTATCACAATTTTCTCTATGGGGCTAAAATTATAGTAATGGCCATAAGAGGCTGCATGGTCATTATAGGTATTTGCGATAAAACTAATAGTTGCCTCATCACTATAGTTTTCAATTGCTTCGCTATTAACACCAAGACAACCTTAGAATCAACATTGCTTAAATGCACTACGGGTTAAGTTATAAAAGGTATATCTTTATTTATATTATAAGAAACCTTATTATTAATGAAGCATTTTTTTTATAAAGGCGAAGACAATCTCTTATTGACCAAAGATTCAGAACCGTTAGAGGATAAAGTTAAAATTGTAAAAAAAGAGTTTTCTAAATTATTAGAGAGCCGTAATTTATCTTTCCTAATGGGTTCAGGCTGTTCTTTAGGCGACAACGGTATTCCCACCATGATAAAACTGGCCGCCGCGTTTTTTGAGCCGGAAGAAAAGATTTTAGCAGCAATGTCGGACAAACTAAAAGAATTGATACTATCCGAGGATAGTAAGACATTATTGCTTAGTTATAAAATTAAATACAACCAGGAACCATTTATAAAGAACCTGGAAACCTTTTTAGGAACTTTATATAGTTTAAGATTCTATCTCGAACAAATCAATGATGAGGTGGAATTAGGAAAAATTGATAAGGTTATTAATGAAACAAAACACTTTATTCTTTATCAATGCCTAAATAAAGACAATGATGGAAAAGACACCGAAATTCAAAATAATTACAAAAATTTTTACAGAAAGCTTTCCTTAAGAGATAGTAATTTGCCTAAGCCTAATGTTTTTACGAATAATTATGATTTATATTTTGAAAAAGCAATGGACGAATTGGGTATAACTTATACCAATGGTTTTTCCGGATTTATTGAGAGGTATTTTAATCCCTCAATCTTCAATTATGCTTTGGCTGAACAGATGGATATAAGTTCTTTCAAATGGAATGTAATCGACAGTTATATCTATCTATTTAAGATTCACGGATCGGTTAATTGGATAGAGGTAGAAGATAGTAATAAGTTATTTAGGATAAAAGAATTACAGGATTCTTCTTACGAGCGGTTAAGTAAGGAAAAGAACTTAATGATTTATCCGTCCCCCATAAAACAAAATGCCAGCTTAGGCACTCCATACTCCGATTTATTTAGAGAATTTCAAAAACGAATTGCTCAAAAACAAAGCGTTTTAGTAACAATGGGATATAGTTTTGGCGATGAACATATCAATAATTTGATTTACCAGGCTTTAACTATACCTACATTTAGATTGGTTATATTTTCTGATTTAGGATGGTATCTTAATGATGAATACGGCTCTACGAGGGCTAATATTGAAAAACTGAAAAACCTTAATGATCCAAGAATTTGGATTATTGGAAGTGATCAGGAATTTGTGTCCGAGGCCGTTGTTGACGTTCAAGCACCCGAAGCTGTGGCTGTTGAACAGGCAGAACCTGATCCGTTTAAAGAAGAATTGTTAGTTGATGAAGAAACAGAAAATAAGCTTATATACTCTGAGTTAAGATCGGAAAAGGCTTTGCACTTTTTTAATACAATTTGCGCTGATCTATTACCGGACTGGTCTGAAAATATTATAGAAGACCAAAACGAAAAAATATTGAACCTGATTAATACCCGCATTATTAAAACAGAAGGAGACAACAATGATCAGAGATGATAAACAGCGAGTAATCGGGAAACTTGTAAATATCAATTCTGAAAAGTTTACGGTAGAGTTGCTCAATCAGTCGATCAATTTTACCGTTAATGGCTTTGATGACATATATCAGTATGCACAAATTAATGGTTACGTAATGCTTCCCTATCAAGACTTTTATATTGTTGCGGAAATATTTGGGGTACGTGAACGGGATGCAGATGTAAAGTGGCGAGGGGAAAAAGAACAGGTATTGAGTAAATCAAACTCTGTAAAGTATTTAGACATAACTCCGATTGGGACTATTCAAAACGCAAAGTTTAAATATGGTGTTTCTGTGTTTCCTACTTTGTATTCAGATGTACTTTATATTAAAAAGGATGAGCTGGATATCGTATTTGAAGTTAAAAATGAAACGGAAGTAATTATTATTGATGAGACAGACGGAACAAGACTTAACTTGTTAGATATAGGCACATCTACGATTTTCCCTGATTATAAGGTGAAAATCGATATTAACAGTTTCTTTGGTGCACATTCAGCTATTCTAGGCAACACGGGCAGCGGTAAATCTTGTACTATATCTTCAATGATGCAAAGCCTTTTACAAAAGGAAGGATTTAGTGCTTTTGGAGCATCGTTCATTTTTTTTGATGTTAATGGCGAATATCATAAGGCTTTTTGCCAGATTAAAAATCCTGATATTGAAATAAGTTACTATTCATTAAATGAAAAGAAGGAAAAGGAGCACTTTACATATGATGACGATTGCGAAATCTGTAATAATATTACCTACGAAGAATTTAAATTACCTCATTGGTTTTTAAATATAGAAGAATGGGCGTTGTTACTACAAGCTAGTGAAAAACTCAAATGCCAATACTCAGATCAGCATTAGGTTTCTCGCAGAACATGACTGATGCTTCAAGAAATCATATTTATGCCAGTAACATTATGTATGTTTTTGAGAATTGGGATTCACCGGTTGCTAAACGTCAAAGAATTACTTCTCTTATAAGAAAAAGCAATTTTGCTGGAATTAATATTGGAAATTATAATGCGAAATTTGGAAACTTCGACACACAAGCCCAGGAAGAAGCCTTTAAAACAGCAATAAATGCTAATATCAAAATTGATGATTTTGTCTTTCCTCGATATAGTAATAATTCATTTGAATTTTCATCTTTAGAAGAACATTTAGAAGATGCGATATTATATGAGGAGTATCACGGTAATAAACAGATAAGGGATTATTGCTCGAGTTTGATAACTCGATATAAAAGTTTGAAAGAAAGAGATGAATTTCTTTTTTTAACTGCAAACAAAGACAATGTTGACCAAGAAACATTTTTAAACGGTCTTTTAGGTATAAACTCTGACAAATCTAAAAAAACACAAATCACAATTATAGATCTTAATTCTGTTGAAGATGAAATTGTTGAAGTTATATCCTGCGTCATTTCTCGAATGATTTTTGAAAAGTTAAAGAAGGTAGATCCTCGAAATTCTGTACCTGTTAACATTATATTGGAAGAAGCTCACCGTTATATTTCAAATGATTCACGTAGTGTTTTCGGAAGTGCGAATAAAATTTTTGAAAGAATCGCTAAAGAGGGAAGAAAATATGGAATGTTTCTTTTAGCCTCATCGCAAAGACCGAGCGAGTTATCGAGAACAGTTTTATCCCAATGCAGCAACTTTATAGTTCATCGTATTCAAAACCCTGAAGATTTGTCACAAATAAGACAGATGACACCTCATATTTCTGCTAGCATCCTCAGTCGTTTGCCATCAATTCCACGACAACATGCTTTAGTTTTTGGCCATGCTGTGCAAATTCCAACTTTATTTAAAGTTAATGATGCTGTTCCAACCCCACACAGTACTGACAATTATGTTACTAAAAACTGGTTCTACCCCAAGCCAAAAACAGATATTGAAGAAGACGAACCTTTATTTTAAATTTGAACAACTCATAATTTTATAATTTGAGTGACAATACTCCAATAATTTGTATCTCTAAATTGAAAGATTTGCAAATAATCTGCATCAAAAGGTGGTTAGTGATTCGGTGCGTAGTACATAAAAAACCATATAAAGCATTGTAAGTCAGTAAGGTTTTGATCGTGTTCGATTCCCCTATGATATTCAAGTAAGACCATCTTTTTAATTGATTGCGATTATATTATTTTAAGAGCTAAAATCTTTGGATTTACAAAAATATTATGTATTTTTATACTACAGCAAATGCAGCTAAAACGTATTTAAAAGTGGTGCGTAATTCGGTGAGTTGAATTAAAAAACACCCTCTGGTATTAGATAAAGCTTGATTTTTGGACGAGGTTCGAATCCCAGCGGGATCACCTCTTGGGACAAGTCTAAAAAACCAGGACTTGTCCCATTTTTTTTACCTCCTAAGTTGTTGTCCATCAAGCACATAAGTCTGATTGCCTCATTGACACGGTTAGTTCGATATTGAAATCCGTCAAAAGTCAATTTTTCGGGGAACATCGAACTAATGATTTTGCGCTTCTGGGTAATGGAGCCATTTGCATATAAAACATCCAGTTGTGATATATTGCTGATAGCCTTGTTCAGTAATAGTTCTATATTAATTGTTTCAGTTACAGATGCAGTTAGTTTCACTTCCAATCTGTGTATTTTTTCTTCACTCTCTGATTTAATCGTCCTGTAGTCATCAGCCTCTATATCTCCTGCAAGCAATAAATCCCTTGCTTTTGATAAGCGTTTATTAGCTTCTTCAAGCTGAATGTTTACCTGCTTTACTTCATCACGCTGCAACCGTGTTTTTGATTTAAATAAAGAGGCTATAACCTCTTTATATAGCTGTAATTTAGGTAAGGACCTTACATATTTTTTGATTTCCTCAACTATGTCAACATTTACCTTGGATGCGTTGTACCTAACGCCGCATGAAGAACTGCAATGATAATAATGATAATAATTATGTTTGGAACCCTTTGAGGCACTTCCTGTAAGTATCCTCCCACATTTAGGGCAAATTAAGAAGCCACGTAGTGGCAGCATATTATCAACAGCTAATTTAGTACGCATTACTTTTTTACGACCGTTCAATACGTCCTGTACATCATAAAATAACGCTTCGGATATTAACGGCTCATGTTGGCCTTGTACAAACCTGCTTTCTTCGTCCTTGAACTTCGGAATAAATATTTTCCCGCAGTACAAAGGATTACGAATGGCAACCCAAAAATTATTCTTACTGCCCCTGTTTAATCCTTTTTCCCTGGCTAATTTCCAAATCTGTTCTGTATTAAACCTACCTGATGCCAATTCCTGGAATGCCCATTTTAAAATATTAGCCTCATCTTCTCTTGAGGCTATATATTTCTTTCCGACCTCATTTACCTTGTTTATATAACCTAAAGGTGCAGTGCCCATGTAACGTCCTTCTTTCTTTGCCCGCCTCATGCCGTGAAATACGTTCAACGCCCTTCGGTCATTTTCAACTTCAGGTGCAGCTAAATAAAATGCAAGCATCATTTTATTTTCAGGAATGGAAAGGTCTAAGGGTTGTTCTACCCCTTGTGGTTCTACCCCTAATTTGCGTAGCGTACTGATCATTTGATAGGCATCACCTGCATTACGGCTAAACCTGTCCCATTTGGTAAACAATACCAAGTCAGACTTACCTTTATATTTCTTTAAATCAGCAAGCAATTTAGTCCATTGTGGGCGATTGAATGTTTTAGCAGAATGGTCTTCAAAAATTACCTTTCTTACCTGAATTGAGTTTATCTCACAATATTTACGTAAGCGTTCATCCTGGTCACGTTGGGAATAGCCTTTATCGGCCTGTTCGTCTGTACTGACACGGATGTATAAATCTGCTATCTTCATAACTACTCGTTTAATTAACCCTTCAAAAATTATAATAATTATACCTTGAAACGCTTGCTAAGTAAGGCTTTTATTTTTATTGCAAGATAGCTAATATCTTTAGTATTTCCAGTATTCCATTGTAATTTAATTTGCTTTTTCCAGGTGCTGGTCTATAGCAATTTCTGCCATTTGATATATAAATTCAAGAATAACTTTCGCTTGTTCTAATGTAACCTCTAAACCGTCTTTCTTTAAAATTTCAATTGCTTTTTCCGGGGATATTTTCTCTGCTTCAAATTCCATTTCACACCTCCCTTATTGACATCAAAACCGGTGTTGGACTTTGATGTTATGTTTCAAATTTCATTTCCATCATATCATTTAATTGTATTAAAATATACTTTGCTTCCCTGGTTACGTTTATAAGAAGGTTCATATTTAATGTACCCATAATCGCTTAAATCCCGGATACATTTATGATAAGTCGTACTGGCCGAAATTTTAGCTTTGCACATAATATCGTAACTAAATACTTGTATTGGGTTTATATACTGATGTTCCTTCCAATATTGAAGCAATGCGGCATAAATACCAATATGTGTAATGCTAATCCGGTAATCATTTTTAATAGCTGAAAAGAAATCAGATAAGGGTTCTAAAGCTTCCATAAGTTCAATCTTTACCTTCAAAGGGATAAGCCTTTTTTCCTGCCTTGCTCCATTTTCTGATCAATATTGTTTTTTTGATTGATTTGCAATGTTTCCGCTGTTTTGTTTCCAAGTGCTGATGCCAAGCTGATTTTCTTTAAGTTCTCATCATACATAGTAATTGACTTAAATTGAGGGTTGGCTTCTATAAAAAGCTTTTGATCCGCTCCGTCTTTCTGAAGTGTTACTGCTGGACGATGGCCATTTATTAAAGCATTGACAAGTTTTTCTGTTGTTTCAGTAGTTGTTAACTCTTTAACAGGTAATTGCTTTAGTGTCTCTTTTATATCGTATCCGTAAGCAGAATGAAATTCCTTCAGCTTGTAGTTACCGGAGGCATCTTTGTCATTAAAATCCAATTGTATCCAGGCAGTTTGTATGCTGTTTTCCCTGCTTACATATTCCTTTTGTATAGATCTTCCTGCTAAAAGATTATAAGCATGTGTTGCGGTTACGATATTATCTGGTTCAAAAGCAAACCTTTGCTCTTTGTTTTCCTGCGGTTTGTTCTCAGATTGTAGTACTGCTTTGTAGCTTTCAAACTGATATTGTCCATTGTTGTCCTTTGCGAAAAACAAATTGAAATCAAGCTTTTCTTTTTCATTTACATAGTAAGACACAGGGACAGAAAACTCCCGCTGCCCCTGTTTTATGTTTTGTTCCAGCTTGTTGCTGACATTATCGAAACCTGCTTTTATTACTGCTTCTTTGAGGGCCTGTTCATTATTTGTTGTTCGTTGTTGAGCTTGTTTGGCAACCTGCCCTTGTTTAACAAACAGAATGACACGCCGTAACATTCTGACGAACAGGTTAGGGTACAGAAGTTTCTCTATTCGATTTCTTTCCTGCATTAATATTCGTAATGCAAGCCTTTCGTCCTCACTTGCTGTTCTTCCATACTTGGCTTGTACCGCATCAAAATACTTCAGCTTTTCCTGCAAAAAAGGCTTATTCTTTAAAATATCCGAAGAAAACAATTTACCAAACCGTTCTTCCTTTGATTGCCAATCTTGCAAAGCACTCTCGATACGGTTAACAGGAACTTTATTGTTCATAGTATTTCTTATTTTGAATAAATGCCAGAGGCTGTAGCAAATTCCTTAATTGGATATTTATGATAGGGACTGTCTTTGCTTTTTCGTTTTTTTATGAGATGCCTTCGGCACCGCGTCACTATCATTGTTATCACCTTGCTTCTGACTTTCATTTTTAACGTTTCGCTTCGCACCGGTTTTTTCACCCTGTCCCTGTTTTTCATCCTGCCCCTGCTTGTGGCCAAGGCGTTGCATATTGCTGTCATAAATGTTTATGGTTTTAAACTGAGGGTTAGCTTCAATAAAATGTTTTTGTTCGCTGCCATTCTGGATAAACGTTACTGACTGCTGGTTCCCTTTTTGTAAAGAATCCATCAAACGTGTTTTGTCTTGCTCATTGGCCAGTTCCTTGATTGGGTGTTTAGCCACTGCGCTTTCCAGGTCATACCCATAATTCTGATGAAAGTGTTTCATCTTGTAATTGCCGTTATGGTCTGCCTGCTTAAAGTCCATTTGTATCCACGCATTATAAACTTCACCTTCCTTGCTTGTCAGGTCTTTATTGACCGCCCTGCCATTCATCAAATTAAAAGCTTCTTTGAGCGTAATGTTATTCCCTTTGTTGATATAGAAAGTTTGGCCCATCGTTTCTGCCGACTGTTCCGGTTTTAAGTTGACCTGGTAACGATTGAAGAAATACATATCAGTCTGATCAGATTTTTTAAAATGTAAAGAAGCCACCAAATCATCATTGCCAAACTTAGTTTTGTGGGTTATCTGAAATTCCGGCGTTTGTTTCTGCACCTTTTCCTTCAGTTCATTTTCCAGTCCTTCGCCAAAACCGGTGAACTTTACCTGATCTTTCAGGTAATCTAAATTCTTCTGGTTCATAAAATTTGTTTTTGAGGTAAAAAATAATTGTTGTCTTTCTACTGGTTCATCAGTTTAACCGTAAAAGTATTTTCATCCCGAACCCGTTAGCATTCGGGCCTTCTGCATGTTTTTTAAAAAATACTTAGAGCCTGTTTAAATTTTATTCAAATATTTTCTATGCTTCTTTTACCACATAAAAATCATTGGTTTATTGTACTTTTTGTATTGATACAATATGTGATTGCCGAATTTATAGGCATAAAAGAAGCACTATAGATTGTTATGATATAAATTTAAACAGGGTCTTATAGCTTGCACACCTGATGGATTACAGCCTTACCGCAGATTAGATAAAGATTTAGCCTTTACAATTACGCTGTTACCTGCACTAAACTGTAAGTTCCTGCCACCGCTTTTTTCCATGATTTCAACAGCAAAATATTTTTTCTCTGGTATAGTGAATTTGGGAAGGGCAAACACAAAAACCTTTTCTGTTTTTCCAGCCACTACGGCAGTATCACCTTTTACATAAAGAGGGCTTATTTCAATCTCTTGAGATGCTGTACGTTTTGATTTATTCTGGTCCCTGATATAAAAACGGAGTTGGTCGATGCCATAGCTGACATCAGAATGATTTTGCAGATTGATCCGGCAAAACAACACTTCATCTTTGATAAACAAACCATCCATTTTTACCTTGATGCCGTAACTTTTATCTTTAATGCCATGTATGTTTCTTTTCTCAGTAACAACCCTCTCCGCATCCGCCTGTACCTCTGCTTCGTTGGCAATAGCATTTGAAAAGAAAGCTTGAGGAGGCGTTTCCTTGTTATCAGTAAAGCGGATATTCAAAACATTTGGCGTGTCTGTGTAATTGAGTATATAAGAATACAATTTACCATCAGCCGTGATAACCGTAAGATTGGTCTGTTCAAACTCGCGCTTTCCGGCTTTTACCTGGAGGATATTTTCAACCCCTTTTGCTTTTTGTGCAAGAATATCCCTGCTTCCCCTGTCCACACTTTTTATGGCATAAGGAAATATGAGGTTAGTAGTTTTATAAAAAGTTATTGGAAGGATATAGGGTTCAATTAGGGTGGTATTTTGTTGAGGGATACTTTGGGCAAATACCTGAACAGTTAATAAAACAAGAACAATTCCTGTTGCCATTGCTACACTTATCTTTTTCATACTCTTAGGAATTTTTTAAATGAAATAATTTTATATTTTTTGTTTGATAATTTGAAATATCACTTATCCAGTTTCTGCTTTTCGTCCAGGAGTAATACCTGGTAACCTGCCTTCACTGTTACTTTAACGAGTTTTACCTTTCTGCTGATCAAGGTTTTAGCAGCTTCAATACCGGCACTTGCTGCCTGGGCACCGATAGAAGGGTCTAAAGTGGGAAAGCCTATTTGCTGTGCTGCGCGGTCTGCCGATTGTTTGGCTACGTCACGGGTAATTGCCCCCGGAATATAAATACCGCCCATACCGTCCATATCGTACGCTGAAAGCTCTACGGGGAAAAGTGAATTCCGGTAGCGAATGCTATTGATTTTAATACCCAGCCTTTCACCATTTAAATCGGCTGTGCCAAAAATAAAATTGTCTTTAGGGATTAATGTTCCGCTGATATACATGTCATTAACCAACCTTAGCTTAACTGTAGAGCCATTTACTAAAGTCTGCGTTTCATGTATAACTGCTGGAATAGACTTTAAACTATCGTTTAAAGACGGTCCTTCATCAAGTGAATAAAAATCGTTCGCTTGAGTGGAAAAATGTAAACTGGTATTATTCCTGTAATTTTTAGCACCACTATTGTCCAAGAGGGAAATTGAGTTATTCCCGTTATTTACTGCAATGGCAAATACTTGTCCCTTCCTTGCTTCAGAAGTATGCTTTATTTTTTCACTTACCCGGTCAGGATGTTGGACATCCAGTATCTTTTCCAGCATACCGTTCAGTTGTTGCATCTCCGGATCTCCTCCGTCCTTTTGGTTCACCGTTTGCATCATCTGTTCCAATCTGTCTATATCATCGCCATTAACCGAAGTATTTCCCGGATTTCTTTTGCTTACATTGTTTTCAGAATTTACTTCTGGTGCAGATGCCTTATTTAATGCAGCATCAAGCTCTGCAAGTTTCTGGTTTACTTTTGTTTCATTAGGATCAGCATAGGTTGCACTATGGTTTATAGTTGAGCTTCTTCTACTTCCTTTGTTGTATTTTGTAAGTGAAGTATCCAAGTTTTGATGTATCCCTGTATTTGTACGCCGCGTGTAGTATGGATCATTTTCCATGAGCTGTTGCAATTTCAAAGAGTCAGATGCTGCTTTTTCATAGTAACTTAACTTGTCAAGAGGCTTATCATCTTTAAGATTAGCACTCGGCAACTGCATGTTAAAACCTTGTTGTGCCTGCTGTGCATTAGCATTGGTTACTTTGCCGCCACCTAAAGCCCAAAATAGAAGGGTCATAAAAGGCAGTACTAATAATGGCAGCACCACAAAAAATTTACGCTGCCTCAGAAATTTTTGAGAATGTGTTTTCTGTTCCATGATTGTTATTTTTTATTTTGTAATTGATAAATATTTTCAATAAGAAGAATGCTATCCATTAAGCCGGGACGTTGACTGAGGATACTGTTGTAACGTTTTTTGCCGGAAGGGCTTCTGGCCAGGCTGTCCATATACAGCCTGAAACCCTTTATTTTTTCATATTCAGTTTTGGAGATTATCACAACTGACTTGGTGTTTTCATCACCGGACTTACCAACAAAAGGAGATGTTTTAAGATGGGCCACATTAAATGAAGAGACTTTCCGGTTCATCACATTACTTGCGATCAAATACAAGCTTAAACTTCCTGCAGTTAGACAAAACAGACAAAGTATAATGAGTTTGCCATTGCGGGTGAGACGTTCTGTGTAGCGTTGCATAAAACCAGCCCACTTTTGCTGTAAACGAATGCAAACAGAAACAATATGGTTTGCAGCCCCTTCCTGTGCTGCATTTGTATTGCCTGTATCTTTTAGTTTCTTTTTTATAAATAGCGAAAGCATACCCTAACGATTTTCAATTTTCAAATCCTTGTTTTCAATAGTAGCCCAGCGTTCGATAAGAAAGCCATGTGGGTTATTGTCCGAACGGCTTACGTTACGCAGGTAGCCTTCCGTAACCAGGCTACGGGATATTGTGCTTGTGGTTCGTATGATATTCTGAGTGGCGTAGCAACGGAAGTAATAGGGATATTCATCAATCCTTACAGCTACGCTGTCTACTTTAATTTCCTGGCTTATATTTCCTGCAATGATATTTGCGTAATAACTATTCTCTTTAAGATTATCATACTCCCTTTTAGCGGAAGCATCGGCGAGATAAAGGGCTTTGTTAATGTTGGCTTGTATCACTTTATCATCAGGATCAAGTGTAAAGAAGTATTGATGAAACATTTTGACATGGTCTCTTGCTTCCACAGGTATATTCTCTTTTCTATCCGATGCGTAAGCTTCCAATGCTTTACCATTGGCAAGGATGTAAACCTTGCTTTGTATTTCAGCTACAAGCTTGAAACTTTTATATAATGTAAAGCCACAGAGAGAAACACAGCCGATTATAACAACTATTGTAAAGCTGCGGATACTGCGAAAGGCTGTATCTATATTTTTCATTTGTTTGAACATGACAGATAAGATTAGGGTTAATAAAATCTTTCCTGATTTTGAAAGTCTTTTTAGAATTAAGATTTACCTGAAATTTTATCCTGCATATAATCGGATTTACCGCCAGAGCTACCCTCATTAAAATAACCGGAATTGGTGCCGTAATTACTCATGCTGCTACTCATTTTGCCGGCAGCGTTGCCCATTGCATCCGCAACCATACCTGCACTACTTGACATAGTGTTAACCACACTTTGAGAGGAAGTGCTGAATAGCGTAGTTACTTTTTGTACCATTGCACTACCGCCACCTGCATTTACAATATAATTAGCGACAGAAGGAACAGTGAAATAACCCACTATACCAATGATGAGGAAAACGAGATAAGCTACATCTGTTGAACTGAAAAATGTATCGCCAGTGCTCTGTACCTGTCCAATATCTAAGACAAGCATCTTTTCCTGTATCTTACCGATGATAGAGCCAAAAATATTGGCCACCGGCAACCACAAAAAAACATTGATGTACCGGGCCAGCCATATGGTAAGCGTATGCTGGAAACCATCAAAGACGGCAATGCCAAAAACTAACGGGCCTAAGATGGCAAGTACAATTAGCTGGAATGTGCGAAGCGTGTTAATACAAAGCGCGGCAGCTTCAAATAATACCCGCAATACTTCACTCATCCATTCTTTGATAGAATTACGAAAGTTGTACGAAGCTTTCGACATAGCGAACTTTATGTCGTTACCTATGCTCGCAAACGTGCCTTCATTGTTGACAGTAGGATCATCAGGATGGGTATATTTATACCATTTATCCCTATCGCCGCTTCCAGACTCTCCGACATACATCTGCCAAGCTTTTGAGGTTTTAATGGCTTCTTCCTTTTGCTTCAAGAGTCCAGCAATGGCTTTATCTGAATCTTTTACCATACTTGCTGTAGCAGTAACAGTAGGCTTCATTACGCCATTGATCATACCTAAAATAGAAGGAAAGATCATGACTGCAAACCCGATAACAAAGGGTCGAAACAAAGGATAAAAATCAACCGGTTCCGCATTAGCAATATGCCGCCATACCCTTGAAGCGATATACCAGGTTGCCGCAAACCCTGCAATACCTTGTCCTACACCAATGAGCTTGCTGCACAAGGGCAGCATCTCATCGTATAACTGGTCCAGTACACTTTGAAGACTGTGCATCTCATTGGCCACACCTTGCGCGTGCGAAAATTGAGGCAATATCATTCCCACTGTTGCTATAAAAGCAACCCTCATCCACTTTGCCATATTTGATTGTTTAATTGGTTATACCATAGTTTTTTTTCATTGTTACTGCATCATTTTTCTCTCTGGCCCTTTGTACCGCCAGTATAGTTGTATTATTATTAAAATGCTGCAGGAATAGTAGTTTGTCCTGGATGTTGGCGTAAATCCTGTCTATTGCTTCGAGCCTTTCATCATCAGACATTCTTAATTTACTATCCGTGATGATTATAGCCAGTTCATCCAAATCATTTACGCTTTGATTAAAAAGGTTGCTATAAACCTTTCCCAAATACCCTATTTCATCAGGGTTGAAATTGCCATCCTGTTTAAATCGGTTAAAAGCATTCTTGTACTCTTTTACAATCATTACCTGACTGTTAATAATATCGGCTACCCTTTTATATTTTTTTACAGTTGGGCTAACCACCATAAGACCATCAAGGAAGGTTTTATGCAAACTGAAATTACCTTGGGATAAATTTTTTATAGTAGAGTAACCGGTACTAACTATCTGGTAGCCTTTCTTCATATCGCTGAGGATTTGTTTGAATTGCGCCAGCTTCTCAACATTCAATAAGAGTTGTTGTACTTCCTGGTTTTGTGCAGATAACCTCGTAGTTATACATGCACTAAATACTATCAAAAGGATAATTATCTTTTTCATAACTATTAATTTTTAATTCCGTTAAGGACACGGCTTGATTGAACATCATTTTGCTCTTTTATGCGTGAAGCTGCAAGCAGTTTTGCTTCATTAGAAAAACCTTGTATGAAAGTGTATTTATCCTGCATATCATTATGCAGTACATCTATACGCTTCAACCGTTCGTCGTCTTTCATTTCCAGGTTTCCACTGGTAGTAACAGCAATGAGTTCATCTATAACATTTGTACAATCATCCATCAATCTTTCAAAAACTCCGTTGATATAACTGATTTCATTTTCATTAAATGAATCACTACGTTTCACTTGCCTTGCGGCTTCTTTATATACTTTTATAATGCTAACCTGTAATGCAACAATGTCTGCAACTTTGCTGTAATTTTTAATTTTCGGGTTAACTGACTTTAAAGAATTGAAATAATCCTTGTGCAGGTTATACTCTCCATTCTTAACATCACTGATGGTATTTAATCCTTGCTTTGCTATAGAATAACCTTTTTGCATATAACCAATGTACACCTGTAGCGCAGCTATCTGTTGTAGCAAGTATTCTTTCTGTGTTGCACCTTGCCTAAACCATTCAGCAAACGTTTGGGCATTCGCTCCTAAAGAAAGAAGGGCGAACAATACTAAAGTGAATAGCCTTTTCATACAATTATTATTGGCGGGTCATTGAATTCCGTAAAGTTTTTTTACTGCATCTACATCATTTTGAGCTTTGGCCCTTTGAAGGCTTAGCAGCATACCTTGCTGGTTAAATGATTTAAGGTCATTGTAATTCTCATCAATCCTATCAGCAGCAGTATTTAGAATTTGTAGCCGTTTAGCATCGTTCATTTGTGTTTGAAAGGAATTAATCACCATAAATATCTGATCAAGGTTCTTAATACTTTCATCAAGAATGCCTGAATACACCTGCTGCATGTAGGAGAGTTCGTCATTGCTGAAATTCTTATCCTGTTTAAACAATCCCCAGCCTCTTTTATACTCTTCAACCAGATCCACTTGCTTTCCTGTAATTTCTTTAATCCGTTTGTAATAAGATATAACCGCTTTTACCTTTTGCAATCCTTCATAGTAGTCTTTATACAATGTTTTCTGTTTATCCACCCAATCTGTAATCTGATTGAGCTTGGCTTGGGACATCGCGTTCTCCAACGTCTTTTGGGCATTTTGCAGCCAGACAACTTTATTTTGCTCACGTTGTATCTGCAAGTCAACTGCTTTAATTACTTTTTTAATGCCTTCTTTTATAATAAGCGTAATCGGGTCTTGAGCCAATGCTTTATTTATTGGTGCTATTGTCCCTATCAAAACAAAACTTAAAAACACAAATAACTTTTTCATTTATAATAGATTTATGAACCTGTTTAAATTCCCATCAGAAAAACTTATAATGCTTCTTTTATGCCTATAATTTTGTGTTTGTTTAATATGACAAATTAAAAATCCCAGGGATCCTCCAATTTTTATGTGGTAAAAGAAGCATACAAAAACTTGATAAAATTTAAAAGGCTCTATAATTATTCAATTTTTCGATATTTAGCAGTCCCGGCAAGGAGTTCTTTTCCGGTAGAAGGGAAAGTATATAGTTTACCCGCTTTTAGTTCCTGTAGTTGATGGGTTTCCTCGTCCCACACCGTTACCATACGTTCCTGCTTGTTCTCTTTAGGTTGAAGTTTGCCATCTTTTATCCGGTGAAAACCCGTCCTTCGCAATATGATAAAAGTTCCTGCCTTAGTATCATAAGGGGTAACAATAAGCGTATCCATAGCTTTGCTGTATTCGCTTTCTGCCTGTCGCACATAAATACCGCTGATTACGCTTTTTGTACCTGCCACCTCTTCATTTCCTCCGCATGCAGTTAATAAAACCGCCATACTCAATAAGCCATAAGTCTTTTTCATGTTGCTGATTTTTGTTTTTATTATTTTTTTTCATCCTTTATGTACTGAGCTAATGCTGCAATCCCTTTTTTTATATCCCCGCCCATTTTACGGGTCCATTCTGCTACCTGTACTTTCTCCTTTTCTTCTGTTGTATAAGCCAAATATTCTTCAGGTGACACTTCGGTTCTGTATACCTTTGAAAGCATACCGCCAAGTGATATAAAAACCTCTTTGTACTTTTGGGTAGGGTCGTTGGCTTTATTAACAGAAAGAACTAAAGCCTTTTCTTTTTCGGTTAACCCCAAAAGTTCCTGTATTTGTTCAAACTTGTTCTGGTACTTTGATTGGTCTAACAGGATCTTACAATCGCTATTATTGATAATAGCTTGCTTGACTACAGGGGAACTAATAATGTCTTCTACTTCCTGTGTAACTACCACTGCCTCACCAAAAAATTTACGTACTGTTTTAAAAAGATACTTGATGTATTCTGCCATACCCTCTTTAGCAATAGCTTTCCATGCTTCCTCTATTAAGATCATCTTACGAATACCTTTTAGTTTCCGCATTTTGGAAATAAAGACTTCCATAATAATAATGGTCACAACTGGGAATAGAATGGGGTGATCCTTAATATTATCAAGCTCAAATACAATAAAGCGTTCGGTAAGCAACTCTAAGTTTTCCGTGGCATTCAGCAGGAAATCAAATTCACCACCGTTATAATATGGACGCAGTACGTAGAGGAAGTTATTTACATCAAAATCTTTCTCTTTTACTTTATCACCTGATAACACTGCTACAAATTCGTCCCTTAAAAAATCATAGAAGCTATTGAAGCAAGGAAAGATGTTGTTATTCTTATCCAACTTTTCATAATAAAGCTGTAAAGCATTGGATAAGGCTACATATTCCAAGCGGTTGAAAGTTTCATTATCTTTTTTCCAGAGTGCCAGTAAAAGCGTTTTGATACTTTCTTTTTTCTCTGTATCCAGGCTGTCGCCCTCTCCGATGTAAAAAGGGTTAAAGCGGATAGGGTTCTTTTCATCATAAGTGAAGTAATAGCCATTTACCATATCGCATAAACCTTTGTAACTGTGCCCAACATCTACTAATACGACATGTGTTCCCTGTTCATAATAGCTACGCACCAGGTGATTAGTGAAGAAAGATTTGCCACTACCAGAAGGGCCAAGAATAAATTTATTCCTGTTTGTACATATCCCTTTTTTCACCGGCTCATCACTAATATCCACATGCACCGGCTTACCTGTTAACCTGTCGCCTAAACGAATGCCGACCGGGCTTAAAGAAGAACGATAGTTGGTTTCAAGGCTGAGAAAGCAGGTTGCCTGTTCTGCGAACGTATCAAACGTGTCATTCATCGGGAAGTCTGCTTCATTACCTGGAATACCAGCCCACCATATTTGAGGCGCACCTACTGTTTCCTGTTTCACAGCAGCATCCATTTGCGCCAATGCAGAAGAAACAAGATTTTTTAAATCCTTTAGTTCATCCTGTTTATCTGTCCACACCTGCACATTAAAATGTGCTTTCACTGGCAAGCGTTGCTGGCCGATGGCTTCATTTAAAAAATCATTGGTAGCATCCCTGGCAATGGTATTTTCACGGGAATAAGCAGACAGTGATTGCAGCCTTAATCGTTTACTTTCCAGCTTCTGCAACGTTTTCTGCGGATCTTCTATAAAAATGTACTGGTTGTAAATATGGTTGCAGGACAAAAGCTGACCGAGTGTTGAAGAGAACCCAATGCTAAACTTTGTTTTATCTGTTGAATACTTGTCGTAGTTAATCCTTGAGCCACATAAAGCCGGTAGGTCTGTTGCATCACCTAACGTGTAGAGCTGACAATGCTGGTCTCCAATCCTTAAAGTGTTCTCAAAAGTTATGTCCTTTAGTACAATAGCATCCTCTTTTTCAGATAGATAACAGTATTGCTCAATCAATCCCATCTTGCGGCTATGGCTTAAAAGGTCATCGTTTTTCAGCCTGGTTAACCGAACGAAGCCGCTGTCTTCCAATATGCGTTTAAACTGTCCGGCGCTGTCCAGGAAATCCTGTAATAGTTGTGGTTTTAGTGTTTGTTCCGGCACAATGGATTTACGAAGCAGGTTAGAGAAAAGAGAACTGGATAGTTTCCTGCCTGCAGGTTTTTTAGTTAGCAGTATATAACAGCTATGGTCTAAAAATGGACGTTCATTAAAAAATCGTTCGCTGCTCCGGGTTAAAAAACTAACATCATCCTTTGTGAAATCAGGTTTATACTTACTGCCTATGAACCAATCTTGTTTGTGAAATACAGAGAGCTTAGGCAATACCTTAATGGCTTTGACCCATGCCTGATGGAAGGCTTCATATTCCTGATTTGAAAGGGTAAATATTTCAGGCAGCTCTGCCCGAAATACAAGGGTAATATCACCCTGTTTGGAAAGGATACAATCATGTTCCACTCCAAGAATTGGTAAAATCTCATTCAACTGCTTTTCCATACTCACTTATTTACCTTTCTTTTAGGGTTGTAAGTTCTTTTATTGCTTTACTTCTTTTTCAGGAAAATATCCCTGCTTTTTGACCTAACTACTTTGGGCACACTTTGCCTTGCCAATTTTTTCATCATCCCATATTCCCCGTAAGTATTACTTAATGCATAAATCTTTATAGTAAGCACTGTTCCGCCTATCAGTATAATTCCCAAACAGACAAAGGAATTGACACCTATTATATATAATATGGTAAACAGTATCAGTAAGCCAAGCACTCCACCCCCGAAATACCAGATATATTGTGCTTTTAAACCACGAAACTCAATGCTTTTATTGATGCCTTTATTGATTTGATATACACTATTACTCATTACAATTTATTTTAAAGTCTTAACCTATTACCCCGTCTTAGGCGGATTTGCGGCAACTGATTCTGCTCATTACGCTCTTTATTATTTACTGTAGCTCCGTTTACTTTTGCCATAGCTATTTGTAAAGGCGTATTTTCTTTGGGCATCATTTGTATAACTGGCGTTTCTTTTGAAAGGGTATTTTCCTGCTGTGCCTTATCTGTATCCAGCAGGCCATTTTGCCTCATTTGGTTTTCCTGTATCTTAATAGCTATTTCTCTTTCAAGCTTTGACAGTTCGCTTTTCATGCTTACTAATTCACTTTCCTTTTCAAATGGTTTAGAGGCAAGAGCGACTACCATCGGAATGTTCTTCTCCAGTTCGCTCAAGTTGTTCTGGTATTTCTCTTTGAGCGTTTCTACACGGTCAATTGCATTTAGAAAATAACGGGCAGCAAGCTTTGGATTATCAGTATTGGGATGACCATTGTTATAAGTGTACTTGACACCACTTTCAGTACGCTCCGCATAAAGCGTGTTATAATATCTATATCCAAAATTCCCTTTTTCTTCAATAGTTTCCCGTTGCTCGCGGATATACAAATCAAATCCATACAACTTGCCGATCTTCGGGTCATCTGTGGGTTTCCAGTTTTGATAGAGTTTGATTAGATATTTGCCAATAGCTTCAGGATCGGCTGTGTTGATACCGTTAAGCTGAATAGGATTTTCTTTTGTGCCTTCTTTATTGTAGCGCAGATTATCTTTATATACCTTTCCGTCACCAGTTAGCTTTTGTAAAGTTTCTATTGTGTTTGCTTTCTCATGCTGAAGGTTTTCCAATTGATATTTAGAACGGGATACTTCTCTAAAATGGGCTGTCTTCAGACTTTCCATTACTGCTACTTTCTTTTCCAGTTTTGATTTTTCCAATAAGGAAGTATCACCTGATAGGATAGCAATGTATTCAGAGAAGTTCATCCCACTTTTTTCATCCATTGCCCCTTCGTCAATGGTGCGGATGTTCAGTTCGCAATTTTTCATCTGGCTGATGAAGGTTTGCTTATTCTTCAAAAGGTTGAACTTATAATTATCCAATGATTGTTCTACAGCATAGATGAAATTTCTAACCTTATTATCGTAATGATCCCTTGCAATGACATTTCCCTGTCTGGCTCCCCGTCCATTGCGTTGCTCCAGTTCTGAAGGCTTCCATGGAATATCTAAATGGTGCATGGCAATAACACGATGTTGTACATTCAAACCTGTACCTGCTTTTTCCGTACTACCAATAAGGATCCGGATTTGCCCGCTATTCATCTTTCGGAATAGTTCGGGTTTTTGTTTGTCTGTCCAGTCATGGATGTAAGTGATTTCCTGCGTAGTTATATTGAAGTCCCTTACTAACTTTTCTTTAAGGGCATCATAAATATTAAAGGCATCCGGCTTGGGTGTGCCAATATCAGAAAAGACAATCTGTGTCCCTTTATGCTCCTGGCTTTCCCTGTATAATTCTGCTACTTTCCGGGCACAGGTGCTCACTTTATTATCAGGATGATCGCTGTATTTGTTACTATTGACCAAACGCATATCGGCTGCCATCTTCTTTGCATAGTTGGTGGCAATCAGCATCCTGCCTTTATCTTCTTCAGATGTAAGTGGCGCTCTGCCAATAAGGGTAGCATCACCGGTTTTAGCAAACTGCATCAACTTTGCTATAAACTCACTTTGTTCCTGCGTAGGCTTAATGTTTACCAGTGCTTCATCAAGGTTAGGTTTATCGAGCCTAATATGTTTTGCTGTTTTGTAATCGGTAATTTCATTATAGAATAGAGCTAATTCAGGGACTTTAATGAAATGACGAAAACGTTCTTTGGCAATGATCTCGTTGGTTACTGAAAATTCAAAGTCGGTTGTTTTCCTTGCAAATACCGCAGCCCAACCATCAAAGTTTTCAATGTGCTGCCTTTCCATTTCCTTTGGCCGCAGGTATTTAAACAGCAGGTACATTTCTGTGAGGCTATTGGAAATAGGCGTACCTGACAAGAATGTAACACATAGATCCGCATCAAACTTTTGCTGTAAAGTGCGTACTGCAAAGAGCATATTGAGTGCTTTCTGGCTGCCTTCCATATTGCCGATACCTGCAACACGGTCATGCCTTGTTGTAAAGGTCAGGTTCTTGAACTTATGGGCTTCATCTACGAACAGGTGATCAACTCCCAGTTCTTTAAAGTTAATACCTGCATCTTTTTTTTGCTCGATGTCACTGATTAAGGTTTTTAACTTGCCCTGCAAATTATTCTTCCTTATCTCCAAGCCTTTAAGCATCTTTTTTGATATATCGCCACCTAAGTCTTTCAATGTTTCAAGGTCACGCTCAATATTATTCAGTTCATTTTCAAATATCTCTTTTTGTATTTCCGGTGATTGAGGTATTTTTCCAAATTGGTCGTGGGTAAGGATAATACAGTCCCAATTATTATTTTTTATCTCATGGAACAGTCGTATCCTTTTCACAGGTGTAAAATCATTTTCTCCGGGAGCAAGAATTTTAGCATTCGGATAAGCTTTCCGGTAGGTTTCAGTAATCTGATTGATGTTTGCTTTTAATGCAAGGATCATCGGCTTATGTACAGTGCCCAGCCTTTTCATTTCCTGAGCAGAAACAATCATGGTAAGTGTTTTACCAAGCCCTACTTCGTGGTCTATTAAAGCACCCCTGTTTTGAATAATCCGCCAGGCAGCATTTTTTTGTGAACTGTATAAATCCTCAATACCTAAATTTTTCTTTTCCAAACCGGGAAAAGTCAGATGGTCTCCATTATACTCGCGAAGCACATAGCAATTGAACGTATTGTTGTACAACGTTTCTAAGTGCTTTTTATCCGCCCCGGGCAAATCCTGTAGCCAGTTGATAAAGCCATTGCGGATAGTTTCAATTTTCTGATGGGCAAGTTGTATCGCTTCATTATCTGGCAGGCGCAGGGTTTTATCATCAGGCAGTTTTACTTCATAGGTGAAAAAGGGTGTAGTATTTTCCAGCGCATGTTCCAATATGGTATAACCATAAGTTGTTCTGCCGCTTTTGGGAGTTACGGCATACTCTTGTGATACTTTTGCATTATTTCCGACAACATTAACCTTGAAAGTATCTAACGACTGGAAATAGTTTACACTGGTATTTAGCTCAAATAAATCAGAAGCAAAGCGGTCATAATAACTGGCAGGCATCCAGCGTTCGCCCAAGTTAAAATCAAGCAATTCAAAAGGTATCTTTTCAGGCTGAACTTTCGCTATAGCTTCCAGGCTTTTTTGTAGCTGTATATCATCTGGATATAATGCTGCTTTTTCTTTAGCGATATTCCATTTCGCTACTACATTACCTGACAGATACTGGTCAATTGTCTCCCATATATTATGTTGAGGGTTGAGATAAATATATCCTTCCAGCTTGTGAATGATTTCTGCTTCGGGTAGACCAGTACCAGCTTCAATAAAACCTATTTCCACCTTTCCATTTTCATTCAGGCATTGAGCTAATGCCTCAATTGGATTATCTGTGCGGAATTGTTCTTCTTTATGATGAAGGGACTTGGTAATTATATCAGCCTGCACATAACGTTCCCCTTCTTTTCTTTCCAATGAAGAAAGAATGGTAAAGCCAAAGGCAGTATCATTAGCAACTAACTTACGGTTATTGGGATAATTGAGTAACCCATATTGGCTAACAAAATTTTCATAGCTATTCTGTAATGTTTCCCGTAGCCCTGCATACGCTACATTACCCGAAACTTCGGGTTGTGCTAATTCTAAATAGCTGTCCCTGACAGTAACGTATTGCTCATAAAATCCTTTTTGTCCCTGACCTGATAAGAAAGGATGAAAAGTTGCTTGTTTAAATTCTTTGTTAAGGCCACCAATGCTGCCTGCTTCACCTTTATGAATAACAAGTGTTCCTTCTTTATAAAAGGGTTTCAGATTTGTAAATAACTCAGGTTGGTTACTTTTAAGCCCAAAAGCCGCTTCCAGAGATTTATCGCCTTCATAAATATAATTATAGTTGTATTGGCTTAACTGATGGGACAGCGCTTGTAATTCATTGCCTATACCTGCGGCATTTTTCCAGTTGGCTGAAAAGTTAATTTCTTCCACATTAGAATATAGCTTGTAAACATATTGTTTAAAGGCAGGAGATTTGGCTGTTAAAAGAACGATGCTTTCATGTTCAGGTTTGGCGGTTGTTTTTACCATGCTAATAATCCGGGCAGTTTCTTTTTGAACCACAGTTGCATCAAGTTCGTTGACGTATGCAATTGCCCGGTTAATACTTTCAGCAGGGGTACTATCAAATAAGCCCAATTGCACATTTACTTTTTCCGACTTGTTTTCTGGTAGAGGTAAGAAGGTTAGTTCTTTGCGGATAGGTTGCGTTTGTGAAATAATGAGGGCTTGCCCATCCTGGAATAACTTTTTACCGAAACGAGCCTCAAAGCCTTCACCAATGGTTTCAGATAGTTTTTCAGCAATAGTATTAATGTTTCCGTGTTGCCATATACTTTGGTTAGCATTCCCGTATTGATTTTTTCCTGCTATGATTTCATCTCCTGCTATGATTTCAGGCCGTTGATGGATATAGCTGTTGAGGTGATAGTTGCCAAATTGATTTTCCTGAACTATTGTATCTATCAAATATTTTTCGTCTGTCGACAGTACCTGTTTGTTTTCATTCTTTTGAACAATGAGCAAATGGCTTGGCGCTTCCGTATTGCCGGTATCTTTCATCAGGTTATCTGGCATTACCGTCAAACTGATAAAGCCTGCTTGGTTAAACAGGTATTCCCTTGCTGTCTTGTTTGATGGATTATTTAAAAATCCATCGGTTGTAATGTAAGCGAGTAAACCTCCGTTAGCAATCTTATCTAAGCCTTTTGCAAAAAAGTAATTGTGAATTTTGCCTGAAAGTTCTTTATTAGAAAAGGCCTCATCATAAACAGAAAAATTACCAAAGGGAATATTGCTGACAATTAAATCATATTTGCCATTGTCATCGGTAGGAGTTTGCTCAAACCCTGTTATATGAACGGTTGCAGGAACTGGAAAAGAACTGCATAAAGCAGACAATACACGTCCTGTCAGCATATCCTTTTCTACAGCCGTTACATTTTCAATGGTAGGAAATGCCTTAACTGCTTCTGAAATGAAAATACCGGCACCACCGCTTGGTTCATATACGTTTTTTGGTTGGAAACCCTTTTCTTTAAGTGTTGCATATAAAGTTTGAGGTACGACTTGTGGTGTATAAAAAGCAGTAAGTACACTGTTCTTGATGGACTGGATGGTCTCTTTATATTGCTGGTTAGACAGATTTTCCTGAAGTGCTTTATGCAGCTCCATTATTTTAAGGTACAACCTCAGGTCTTCATTAGTTGCATTAAGCTTAACCCATTCCTCTTTAGCTGCATTAGGGTATAATATGGCTTTTATCCCGCCAAAGCCGGAATACTTTTGTAATGCTTCTATCTGTGTTGCATCCAGGGTTTTCTCTTTTTCCCAGGCGAGTGCAATACGGATAGCCGCTATGTTGTCATTAAGTTTTTGTAATTGATTATAAGCCATACTTCACATTTTTTCACTCTCACCGCTTATCTTCTAAATATTCTTTTATTGCACCTGTAATGGCATAGCGAAAATGCCTGTCATTTTCAGTCTCTTCTGTAAAGCCTAAAGTTTCAAATACTGGCCTGCAGGCCTCAATAAGATTAATTATCTCATAAGTGAGTATTCCATTTTCTTTAAGCCGGTAATAATCCGGTTCAAATTCTTCTTCTAAAATCGAAGTCAGGTAATTAAACTTTGATGGGCGTAGCTCTTTAGTGAGTTCATCCATACAACGGTCTTCTATAAGATATGCAGGAGTATTAGCTGCCAGCAATTCATTCAGGATGGAAGCAATTGCGGTTACTTTTTCTTTCAGATAGCTGCTTACATGGCCTTCATATTGAAGCGTAATCAGTAAATCCTGATTATTTTCAGAGATATACTGATGTAATTTTGCAATTAATACTTCCTGCATAATCATAGAATTTGTTAGGTTTAAACGCCGAAAAAGGACTTGATAACAGTAGCTACAATCACAAGGAATACACAGCTACCGAACCAAGCTGCGGCTACCTTGCCGGTATCCTGATCGCCCGCATTCCACTTTTGATACACTTTCACTGCTCCAATAAGACCAACTAATGCACCAACAGCATACATTAGATTGGTGCCGGAAGTAAAATAACTTCTTACTTTCGTATTGGCCTCATTAATACCTGCGTTGCCATCCTGGGCCATTAGGGTAAGATGGACAGAGGTTAAGATCAACGTTGCACAAATGCTTAACCATTGTTTCCGGGAGAAACTTCTAAAATTCACTCGCTTCATTTTCATAATACACACTATTTAAAAGTTGAACAATTCCACATAAATACCTTCCCGAACCTCTCCGACACAAGCGGACGGAGAGGGGGAAGGCGGCTCCACTACGCTACCTCTTTCCACAACATCAACAGCTCTTCAGCACTGAGGTGGATGGAACCATATCTTTCAAATTCGGAAACGATCAGGTTATTTAAGGCTACCTGGAATGGTGAGCCTTTTAAATGCGGATACTCTTTTAAGGTTAGGTGCAATAAGAAAATAAATTCTTCCCTATTGAGATTTTTTGAAGAGGCATTTGCAATAGCTTCTTTCAGTTTAGTTGCCAGTTCCTCCACTTCTTGGAACAGTATGTCTGTTTCTGAACTTTCGATTTGTTCATTTGTAAATTTGGAACTTTCTCTTACTTTGCGTTCATCATTTAAAAATTCATCATCGTCAACTTGTAAGTTTGGCTTTCTTTTGCGTACCAAAAAATTTTGCAGGTCATGGGAGTAAAATCTAACGCCTACAAATAAGTACCACACTGTTAAAAGAAGGGTAACAACAAATATGTAATTTCCCCAAGAGATGTTTGTGAACATATACGCTTCGTTTTTTCGTTCTTGTTAATTACCACCGGATTGTTACGATTAGCTGTAATTCAATCCGTTTGTCTTTGATTTCTATACAAAAAAACAATGTTGCGAAGCGCTCTTCAAGTCCAACTTTGATTGTACCTTTTTTGTACCCGCTGTACCCTGCTGATTATCAAGAAGAAAAAAAAGAAATATTTTTAGAGATGGTGTAGATTTATACAAGAAAAAATACTAATGCTTCTTTTATTCTATAAAAATTGGTGTCTGCATCAATTTAAATTAAATCAAAAACCAAATGTTTATCAGTTTTTAGGTGATAAAAGAAGCATTGAAATCTAATTAAGTAAGTTTTAACAAGCTCTCAGAAATAAAAAAGCCCCCGAAGGAGGCTGTATTAGAAAAAATTTACTTAAGATTATGATATTGAGAAATGGCCTTCACTAAAAGCCTTCTCGTCTCATTTCTTCAATCCATTCATCCACTCGGCCAGGCGTGTTTGTAAAACTGTTGTCTTAATACTCCTTTATCTTCTTAATCATTTGTTCCAGTGTTTGAACAACTATTTCTTTATCCCTCGTTTCGGCAGCATAGGATTTACTGCGCATACTATCATAGGATATGTTATCCTGATAAGGAGTGGATAAATGCGGAACGATTGTTTTAAACACTGTATTAAGGCTGCGGGCCATAACAATCTTTAAATCATCAGCAGAACGTAATACAAGTGCCATTTGATCCACGGATAAAATACACAATACTTTTTGTGAATCACTTTTTTGAGGTATCTTTTCCGGAACTCTTTGTTCCACATCTCCCTTTAGAGGTACAATGGACAAATGCAGTTTCTTTTCAAGATAAAAGACTTCTTGTGTAAACCAGTTACCTAATTCCGTTTTAAGGTCGCCGTATTGGGAATTTAAAATAACACCCGGTTTATGATGCATCTGGTTAAAATCTTTATAATGAAATAGTAACCTATCCAATTTATCAGCAATATTTTCATAAGCATTGATCTTTTCAGCCAATCTCTTGGTAAAATAGCTGATATAGGATTTGCTGTTAAAGTTCAGGTAGATCAGCAATTCATTTAAAGGACTGAACACATTGATTTCACTTTCAGGATCGTCCAATACTTCAAGTTCTTTAAGCAGCTCTTTTTGGTACAATACTTCCCGAAAAGTAACCGGAAACTCATCTTTAAGGCGATCCATAAAGGAATATATGCTATTTAAAACAATATCTGCAGCTTGTCTATCAGCTACCAGGCTTAACAATTTGATTTTCAGTTTATCTACTCTGTCTTTAAATTCTTTCCTTGTAACTGCGCGGTATGTTGACGGAACACGTTCTTCCAGGCTTAAATACGTAAAAAAGCGTACTTCAATAAAGGAAAGCAGTTCATCAAGGTTATTGATCAATACTTTATAAAGCTCCTTGAGAACATCCCTATCTGAATTTTGTGCTTTTTGGTACTCCAATACCTGATCCAGAAGGATAATTAGCGAGGAATGGAACTGATTAACAAGTAATGCAATCTGTTTTTCTTTAGTTAGCCCAAAAATTTGGTTTTTTAATAAGGATAGGGCTTTCTCCTTTTCGTTTGTTATCTTAGAAATAACAGAATGAATTTCATCGTCTGTAAATTTATTCAGATTAGTTTTCACAGGATTAAGTGAAACAGCTATCAAAGAATCCAACCACTCCAATACATATCTTCCGCACATCGCCTTCAATTTGAGTTGAATGAATATTCGCCACATTCAAATTTCCCAATTTAGCTATATCCTAAGAATACGATATCCATACTAATTTCATACGTAAAATTGCGTATTTAAAGCATTTTTCGGATAAGTAGTATTGGAAATCGGTACATTAATTCCAATTAATATTAATATACTAGAAAATAGTTCTTAGTCGTTAAACGCCAAGAAGAGGATGTTACCTGCTTGATATGAAGCCAAACTAATAAACAAAATTTGAAACAGGGCTTCCGTTAGCCTCAATTTTGGCAAATCGAACGTTGTACGTTCGCCATTCGTCTTGGTATGTCAATCTGCATATTGTTTCCCAAGAAGCATTGATAAAGGTAGAAGCTTTTTTGAAAATTTTGATTTGTACTTAGGTATTTGCGGCTTACAAATGTGCCTACATCTGTGCAATGGTTATATATAATACTTAAATGCAAGTGGCGGAGCTTTAACATCTGTGCTGGCAGTTAATATTTCTCCTATCTTGTCTGCAAAGCGAAGTGTTACGGGAATTCCATCAGCATAAATACAAGCGTTGTAATTCAATTTGGTCAATGCTAAAATATCTTTCAAAACTTGCTCAATGTCAGCTTCACCTTTATTTATTTCTATAAAAATAGGGTTAGGAACTTCCATTGATAAAGTAGATTCTATTTTTGGTACGTATCCAACCGTCCATAAAAATGCGCTCTTTTCATTAACAACAAATGCGTTTCCACGCATTATGGGATAATTTCCTTCTGACTTAAATAGTTTTAATGGTTTTGTTTGCGTGATAGTAACTCCTACAAGATTTGTTTCCTTAGGTGTTACTTCCTGAAATGCTTTCCATTCCTGACCATTAAATCTTGTCTTGGCATGAATGAATATCTCTTTCGGATATGCTCCATTTTGTTCTTTGTAAGATTCCAATGCTTGTAAAAGCAATGCTTTGGCTTCTTTTGGTTTTAAGTGAAAGTCACCTTTCTCCGGGTTATACCAAGGCCCAACTTCACCTTTAAAAACGGTTCCGTCTCCATTATCTAAAAACATTTGAGCAGCACAGCAAGCATTTTTAGGGTTCTTGCTTTTATCTATTTGCTTATAAACCAAACCGAGATAACAAACTCCACTTCTAATATCCGATAATTTCCAAGGCTTACCACCTGCCTTATAAAATGCTGCTGTTGAAATTGTCCAAGCAAGATGTCCTTCTATTTTAGAAAAGTCTCGTAATGGTGTTCCAAACTTATTTTTAAAATCACGCCAAGCCAAAGTGCTCTCTCTTATTATTTGAGTTGGAATAGTATACTGCAACAGTCTTGCCTTTAACTGGTCATGAAATTGAGCATCGTAATTGTAAGTTATAACTTCTTTTTCCTGCTGTTTAAGCTCAACATTTATTTCTTCAAACAAAGTTGGGTGATATCGGAAGTTTTTGGCTTTTGATTTTGTAATAAGAGATTTTGTTTGTACCAAACCTTTTGGCAATACCGAATTTGGCCGACAGTATTTGTAAATTTCATCTGGAACCACTACAAACCAAACATCTACTTTATCGTCTTCATTTTTATTGGTAGTAATGATTTTGTTAATGAATAAAGTAACTAAGTCATACGTTCTTTTGTGTGTACTGTCGTTATAAAGCAGTTTGCCTATTTCTTCATTTGTTACTTCCTTGTAAACTATATTTTCTGTATTCCATTTGCAGCCAAACACGGCTTCAAAACCAGGAAACATTGGTCGGGTAATATTATTAGCGTTGTAAATAGGTTTTTGAATGTGGTTGACATAATTTTTGAAAATCTTTAATCCTTCTTGAGTTGCAACTAATCCGCTTTTAATGCCAAATATTTTATTCAATGGACCAAACAAGGTAAGCCCATCTCTTGCATCGGTACATTTTTGACCGTATGCAAAAAGTATATTAGGTTCTTGTATATAAATCAATTCTTTCATTCTGTTTCTATTGTTTTGGCAAATTCATCATCCAAGTCATCAAGCCCGTTTAAATCTGCCAGCTCTGCTTCATCTTCCAATGTGTTTTTCTCAGGTATATTATAACTTACCTTGCCTACAAATTGTATTGGTTCAGTAGAAATGTGAATTTTTTCTTCGCTTCCCGCTTCTAAATAAAAGGAGTTCTTATCATCAGACAGATACTTCACGAATGCCAGCAGCTTATTTCGCCAATCATCATTCCACCAATTTTTTCCTTGCCTCCTTCTTGCCGAATGTTGAATGCTTTTGGAATCAATAGGTATTAATCCATCTTGAGTAAAAAATATATGTGATGAAATCATTAAAACAGGAAAGGGATACAATTTTCCTGCTCCCGAAATGCCAAAATGCCAATTCTTGTCTTTCTGTTTTCCGACCAATTGAATTTTGTTAAACTTGTCTTTTTCGAGTTTACCTTTTTCAAACCAATATGCAACTTTGTTTGACATTAGATATTCTCTAACACCCTTATCTTTCATTCTTAACTCAAATGCTTTATTCATTATTTGAACAATCAACCTTTGGCATTCAGAGTTTCCAATAAAATTTGTGTCGTATTTTCCTGAAAGTATTTCCTTAGTTGGAATTCTTATAGTATGATTGTTGTTGTAAGTTTCTGTTTTAGGTAATTGGTGCATGAAATCATATTCCCAAGCAAACGTACAGATATAGTTTTTGTAGGGAATTGCAGGAAAGATAAGTTCCTGAACATTAAAACCTTTTGGTATCAGTTTGTCAAAATCATGAAACTTTAATTCATTTGGGAACGAGAGAATCGAAAACCAATTGGAATCATAGATTTCTTCCTTTTCAACAATGCCTTTGTTGTGAAGAAATATCTGCTGATACAAATTATTGCTTTTTGAAGGGTCAGGGCTGTTTTTAGGAACGTTTTGTCTTTCCAAAGCTTCCAGCAAATCCTGTAAGCCAGTTGCCCATGATTTTTTAAAGTCAATGGCATTCAACCTGACAATTTCAATATTGATGTCGTCATAAGAAAGTGTTTCGTCTATTGCTAAAGGGATGATAAAAGTTTCATCCTCTAACTTTTTCTTCGCTTTTGCTGCAACTGCCAATTCTTTTAAAACGCCTTCACGTTGATTAGAAACGGTAGACGAAACAATAAGGAATTTGCAAGCATGCTCCCTTATTTCACGTTCAATTCTACTCCAAAAATCAGCACCTTTATCTAAGAACAACACATCACACCAAACTTCATAACCCAAGCCAATTAGTTTTAATGCCAACCATCTTGTTAAATCGTTGTCATCCGGTGCAGCATGACTTATGAATATTTTATTTCTCATATATTGTACTTGTACTGCTTATTTACAATCAATTCCGTCATAAACACATTTTGAGGTAACTGTTAATTTATAAGGGATGAAGATACTTAAAATGAATTAGGTAGCTAATGCAAATCACTCGAGATCAAAAACAAAAGTGTCTCTCGACAGATTATCAATTAGCGAAGAAATAATTAATGATTACAGTGTAGTAATATTAGTTAGTTTGGTGCGGAAAAACAAAATCAAAAACTATTAGGATTAACTGTTGAAGTGAAGGATTTAATATATTAGGAGGGTGTTCAGATTTTAGTCAATTTATTTTTTATGCTTCTTTTACCACAAAAAAATTAATAGTTTATTATACTTTTGTGCCGATATAACACCAAATACTAAATTTATAGGCATAAAAGAAGCAATAGAAATTTAAACAGGCTATAAGGAAGATTAGTATATTTATTGTTGGAGTTTATTAATCATTTCGACTTTGTTAGAAACATCCATTTTTTCAAATACATTTTGAATGTGCTTTGTAACAGTCCTGTCAGATATAAATAAGGTTTTTGCTATTGTTTTATAGGTATCCCCCTTAACCATTAGGTTTACTATTTCTATTTCCCGATTGGTAAGATTGAATAATTTAAAATTTTGCTCAAATTTAGACGAAGGTTTTACATCATTAGATATTGGGGTATCCAAATTATTTAGGTTTTTAAGATTGGCTATTGATGAGTTTATAATTGCTTTCTTCTGCTTACCAATGTTTTTCAGTACAGTTTCAATCTTTTGATTTAATTCTTCAAATGAAAAGGGCTTTGGAATAAAATCTATGGCACCTAAGCGTAATCCTTTTAGTTTATCGGTTGGAGTGGATTTGGCAGATAAAAATATTATAGGAATGTGGTTATAAGAGTTTTGTTCAGAAAGTAATTTAGCAAAAGCAAATCCATCCATTTTGTCCATCATAATATCAGAAAGAATTAAATCAGGTATTACAGGTAAATTAGATAATTTCTTCAATGCTTCCACCCCGTTTAAAGAACAAAAAATGTTGTATTTGTCACTTAGCTTCTTGAAAAGAAAGTGAAGCATAGCTGTATTATCTTCTATTAGTAGAAGTGAATGTCTGTTAGGAAGATAGGGTGTATCTGTTACATCAAATGTTTTGATAATAGGGATGCGTAATTTAGATTCTAAAGCGTTAGCAACCGGAACATTATTTTCTGACGAAACATGCTTGTTTAAAACTACACTTACCAGAGTTCCAGAAGTTTCAGTAGGGTTACTCTCGATATAGATTTGTCCACCCAAGCTATCTACCACCTTTTTTACAATTGGTAGCCCAAGTCCCATCCCTTGCAGCCCTGTTTTTTTATGATTGATTTGATAGTATGGTTCAAATATCTTCTTTTGTAAATCAAGCGGTATGCCCGTGCCTGCATCTTTAACTGAAAATTGTATCTTATCACTTATCGTTTTTAGGATTATTTCAATTTTCCCTTCGTTGTTAGAAAATTTGATTGCATTTTCTATCAAATTATTTACTATTCGGTCAATCGCATTGGGATCTGCTTTTATAAAAACATTATCTTCAATGTACTTATTGCATGAAATAACCTGTTTTTTACAATAGTATTCAAACAGTACTAAACTGCTTTTAATGATTTCACTAAAATTTGATATTTGCTTATGGTTATATACATCAATTCCTTTTGTAAATCTTTCAATATCAAATAAGCTGATTACATCTTTTGTAAGCTTATCTACCCCACCTTTAATTATATCTAATTCTTCAACCGAGCCATATTTATCAATATATTCCTCCAAATAATTATTTACCAAGGTTAGTGGAGTTTTGGTTTCATGAACCAGATTAATAAAAGTATTTGTCTTTTGCTCATTTATTTTTTTCAATTCTCCTGTTCTTTTATCTACTTCCTTTTGCAAATTTGAATTCCAATTTATAAGCCTTAGCTCCGAATCTATTAATCTTTGATGTTCCACTCTCGTTTGCTTTATATGCCTTCGTACCTGTAAGGATAGTAAAAGCAAAAAACCTGTATTGGTTATAGATGCTTCTATTGCCTGGCTTAAATTCAAATAAGTAATAATTGGTAAACCAACCCAAGGCGTTATACTTAAAATCAATACTATTATTTCTTCCTTGGATTCTTTACTCCTGAAGGCTTTTCCATATTTATATTTAATTGCCTTTAAAAGAGAATAAACAACCGATAAAGCATATAATACAGGAAGTATAAGTACATTCTCAGCGGTGGCCAATTTATTTGATACAGCAAATACAACAACGAAAATGATGTATGGAATAACTAAGAAAAAATATACTCCTTTAAAAGCATGAAATTTCATTTTCTCCAAACCAAAGGCTTTATAAATATAATAAGGAAAATAACAGGGTGTTATAAACCCTGTTGCATAGGCAATAGCATTTTGTATAAAAAACGAACCGGGTAAATTAGGATCAGGTAATAGACCACCTGTAATGTTATAAGTTATTAGCAGAAAGATTAAAACAATGTTCAAGAAAGCCGTTCTATCGTCAGGTTTGGCTAACTTATAAATTATCAAGTAGAAAAAGATGGCTATTTCTATGCTCACAAAAATAAATGTGACAAGGTGCATCTGCGTTCCAAATACCAGCATCAGATTTATTTTTTATTCAACTCTCTTTTTAGAAAAAATAACTTATAGCTTAAATCGAGTTCATGGTATATGTTAAAGCCAAACTTCTTGTACCATGGTAAATTTTTCATTGTGGAAGTTTCTAGATAAATTGTTCTTTTCTTATGTTCGCTATCCTCTATAATTTGACTAAGCAGAATACTTCCAATGCCTTTATTATAATATTTAGGATCAACACCAATAAACCATAAATAATACTTTAGCTCTTTTGGCTGTACTTTGTTTATCATTGATTCCCTTGCAAGCGTCTTTTTAATATTCTTTAAACCAACAGAGGAAAGGATCAATTTAACATCCAGTAATATGGATTTGAGAGTAGTCTTTTTTTGGTCGGGATAAGTTACCAATGCACATGCTTTTTTATCATCCGATAAAAACACATCTCCAAATAAATAGCAGACTTCAAAGGAATAATCCACCAAGGAACTAATCCGTTGTATCCTTTTTTGATCTTGCTTTACAATGTAATTAACACTATGGTTAGTGTCAAAAGATTTGGTAAGTATATCTACTACCAAATTCTTATCACTATATTCTGCTTTTATCATTGAGTACTTTTTAAATGGTTTTTTATTTTATAGAAGTAGTTATAAGGGTAATGGTTACAGTAAAGTGTGTCAGTAGTCTAAGTGACGAACAAAAAGAGATCAGAAGGTTACAAAAAAATTGAGGAGATACTGGGGGGGCGAGATTTTCTAAAAAGACGGTTGGTAATGTTTCAAACAATTCTCAAAGAAAAGATATAAAAATAGAACTTTAATAAATAAAACTGCCATCACCACGCCTTTCACGTGGCTTTCCATCTTTAATAGGAATAGAATTCCATTTTTGTAAATTCAATCTAAAACCAAACATAAAATATCTACTCAGGGTATTAGAGTTACTATCAATGATACTATTATCAGTTATGACACGATTAATAACTTTATTTTGGTTTAAAAGATCAAAAACCTGAAAAATTAAAGCAAAATTGTTTCGTTTTGCAAGACCTTTTTCGATAGACATATTAACAATAAAAGGGTTTTGTGATACTGACTTATCAATACCACTGATAAATCTTTTACTTGCTATATAATTATATATATAGCCCTTGTAAATTATACGACCATCAATACTTAGGGAGAGATCCTTTATTTTACTTTGTGATGCGGATGGTAAGCTATTAATAGAATGTATCAGATCGTAACCAACGAAAGGGTTAGCTTCCATCCATTCAAAAGGATTAAGTTTAGAACCAAGCCGTTCACTTATTCTCCAAGTATTGATCTCGCTTTTTATGTTATTGTTTAATGCTAAATTATGAGTATAACCAATAGAACCATTTAGTGATAAATTATACTGTCGTTCACTGAATTGTTTAGTAATGCTATGGTTGCTGTTTATTGCATAAGTACCATTCAAATTACTAAATGTTGTTAAATTCCTAACTGTATTATTTATGTCAGGGATTAATACATTATTAACAGTAACTTGATTGGTTATAAGTGTTGCATTCAAATTAGTGAGAAGATTAATTTCGGAATTTGCTATGTAATGATTAAATTGAGTACTAATGTTATGCCTGAAGGATGGTTTTAAGTAAGGATTTCCAGTTATGGGATTTTGAGGATTTGAATAATCGGTTATAGGCTGTAATTGTATGTAAGACGGTTCAGAGGGCATCCCTGAGTAATTTAGTGTCAACTTTTGCTCTTTTGACCAATTATATAAAAATTTAGCTATTGGTATAAGATTAAATGAATTTCTCAAAATGGTAGTGTTATTAGAGATTTGTTCCCCTTTCAGAATAGACGATACACTTGTAAAACCTAAAGAAAAAGAAACTTTTGGTTTTACAAATCTATAATTCAATGAAAGCCGCATTTCTTTAAAAGAATATCGGTATAAATTATTCAATGAGTCGATAGTTTGTTTAATATTCAACTGGTTAATATTATAAGTCAAAACATTATTATGGTAAGAGTTATTATTAATTTGGGCATTTACTTCAAACTGTGCTTTTGTGCTTATGGGTTCTGAATAAGTTATACTTGTTCTAATATTATTACTTTGATTATTACGTCCAATAGAACGATTAAATATTGAATCTATATTTGATTTATTAGGTATTGATGAGTAGTATATAATTTTATTATTCTGAGTATTATCCTGATCATCTTTATTTTTTGCATAAGATACTTGTATTGAAACATTTCTTTTGGGCTTGGCAAATAAATGCTGATAAAAGATAGTTCCGGTAACATTAATACCTACAGGTTGACCACTGTTCCTTCCTTCTATATCTTGATGAATAACTCCTGTTTGTTGCCTTAAAAAATTGGTTGTATTATTAGAAAGCGAGTATGCAAACGTTGGGGCAACCTTTAAGTAGTTGCTTTTATTGATGTCATAGTCAAGTTCAAAATTTGCATTATGGGCATTTATGCGACTATTACCGGTGCTTTGACTGTTAAAATAAGTTGTACCTACTGTACTAAATTGTTCACCTACACTTGTATTAATTAATTTAACATTTCTGTAAGTATAATTATAACTTGACACAAGCTCAATTTTTTTACCAAGTTGATCTCTATAATTAAAAGATGGGCCAGCGGTTGTAGTATTACCTCCATTACCGCCGACCGTACCATTACTAATACCTCCTGCTCCTTGAAAAGCTGGGCTATTTTCTTGTCCAGTGTTATTATTTACTCCATTAATAGTATTTTTATATGTTCCGATTAGACCTATTTGTTGATTAGCATTAATCCTTTCCAAAAACACCCTACTGTCTGAACGGCTATTACTTCCTTCTCCGGCTAATATTCTTGCCATATTCCCAACAGATTTATCAGCTTTGGTTGTAATATTCAATACTTTTAGTGGATCTCCGTCTTTTATACCTGTCCTTGCCGCCTGATCGCCATAATCATCTATAATTTGAATTTTTTCTACAATATTCGCTGGTAAATTTTGTATTGCTTGAGCAACGTCGCCCCCTGCAAAGTCTTTTCCATTTAAACGAGCTTTTAATACAGGCTGCCCCAAATGGATTAATGTTCCATTGTTACTAACTTCCATGCCTTCCATTTTTTTTAAAAGCTCGTCAATGGTCGCATTTTCCATAACTCTATAATCAGCCGCTTGATATTCAATAGTATCCTTCTTAAATGTAATTGTTGGCTTAGATTTTATAGTAACTTCTTTTAAAGTCTCAGTTTTGGAATTTATTATGATCGGATCAAGAATAATTCGTTTATTATTTGGATTGTAAAGATATTTATGATAAGTAGTTTCAATTCCTATACCTGAAATAGTTAATACAAATATTGAATTCTTAACGCTTTTTATGATGAAAATTCCTTCTTTGTTGGTTGATGTTCTTAGTGTGTCTTTTGTTGAGATCAAAGATACTGTAGCTCCTAAAATTGAATTACCACTGGAATCTTGAACAATACCGCTAACCTCTCTTGTATTATTATTTACCATCTTGTTGTCTTGTGCTATTAGCCTAAAGGAAAAAACTAATAAAATCAATAGGGCCAACAAGAGCTTAGTCATGAATACCGTTATAAATAAGATTGCTTTAAACGAATACCATTAATATTATTTTAATGTATATTTCCCCCAAAAGTTTGTAGGACTTCTCAGATAGGTCATATCGGTAATTCCCATTGCTTTTCCCGAACCAGTGCTGCCAAAACCTGTTGCTCCAAATCCTTCAGTTCCAGCAAGGCTTCCTTCAGCAAAGCCTTCACTCCCTGCGAATAATCCGGTTTGCACAGCATTTACCTGAACCTTGTAAGCTACAACTGAAAAATTAGAGCGAACAATATTTAATTGTTTAAACGGGACGGCCAGCTCATAACATAAAGACCCAACACTATCATAATTAACGGCACATCTAATTCCATATTCGTTATAAATAGATATTAGAGTATCCTTAATAATATTGAAATTTACTACTTTAATTTCTTTCATATTAATAACAGCTTCTTTACGTATTTGGGCAACTTCCTCAGTGCTGATATTACTGTTTCTTTTGGTTTTGGAAAACTCTTTTAACATTTGACTACGCAATTGGACTTTGTTGATGTTAGGAAATGTTATACAATAGGCACCCTTTTCTGTATTAAAATTTTTAGTATTAATGAAAAAACTGATGCCTCCACCATTAATTTTATTTATGTTGGCTTTGCTTGTTGATTTAATTAATAAATAAAGATTATCATCATCGTTAGTTACTGCATAATAAAGCTTAGTCGAGCGGTTATACTTCAATTCTATATTAGTCCATTCATTAAGTTTGCCATCGATTTTAGTAACATTCGTAGTTAAAATCTGTGAAGCGACTTTAAAATTAACAGAAATTAAAGTTAGAGTACATAGAAACAGTTTATTCAATTTCATAACAATTGTAATTAATAAATAAAAAGAAATGGTTTGTTGAACTTAACAGAAAAGTAATTCCCGTATATTCCAATTGGCTCTACCAAAATAACTTCTTATTTAATGAATTTTACTTATTACCTAAATGTATATAGTTCGAAGATTTGGTTCTTTAATACAGACTCCCGTAAGCAATATAATTTTATTCAACAGGAAATGGCAGATTTATCATTTGTTATTGGATCCACCTATTCTCCTGGAAATCTAGTTGTAATAAAATACGCTTTTCAAAGTTGTTGGCTTTTATTAATGTTTGCAAAATACCACTGCCGGAATTTTTAAGGCTTATTGAAAAGGGAAATAAGGCTAATCTCAGTAATAATGGAAACTCTGGATTAATCCAAATACTTAAAAACAAGTTTTTAATAAAAGAAAACAAAATAATTTAAATGGTTTTACAGATAAGGATTTTTAGGAATGTTAACGATTTTATATTGTGATACTTTTAACTCATTTAAAAGGTCTACATCAGGAGCTTCTTTAAATACTATTACCGATAAAACTTGACTTGGAATAATTGTAAGCTTTACAAAATAATCTAATATTCTCTTTTTAAGTTTGATTTTTTTAAGATGCTCCTTTCGTTCAGAAGCATTAAATTTATCTAAATCTTTTGAATAGAAACTTGGATTTATTTGTTTAAATGCAATGACTGGAAGACTAAGACCGGCAGCAAATTTTTCAAACTCCCTTTCACTTATCTTATATACAAAATTACCTACAGGTTCATAAGAAAATCTATTTTTCCATACTTTGTTTATTAAAGATGGATTAAGTTTAGTTAAAATGTTTAATAATCCTAACAGCAATGGCATTTTAGAAATAGGGTCCTGAGGTTCAATGATTACAATTCCCTTTTTTGCTACCCGTATCATTTCATATAAAGCAGCGTATGGCCTTGGAAAGTGGTGATATGTTTCTTTACATAAAACATAGTCAAAGCTATTGTCTTGATAAGTTAGATTTTCTGCGTTTTGAGCAGAATAATTTTTAATGATGTCATTTTGATTTGCAATTTCTAAAAAGTCACTGTTGAGGTCTGTTGCTTCTGCTTGTTGTCCTTTCGATTGTAATATAAATTGAGCATCAAATCCGTAAGCATCGCCTACAGTTAACCAGTTCTGATCAATCGCCTTTAACAGAGGATTTAGACAAGAAAAAAAGATATTTTGAAGCCATTTGTTTATAGTTGGTTCTTTTGTATTATTTATATTTAAATGAGTAATCTTGTCTTCTATAGTAGGAAAATGGGAATTATACCATTCTTCGTGTCTCTTATAACTTTCCTGATGATACATAAGCTCTTTCCTGTTGCTAAATCCCGAATTTTTTTGGATTAAATTGATACTTGAACCTTCAATAAAAAGTAAATAATATATGTAAAAGTTGATTTTTATTTATCAAGTAAAAGTGAGACTTGTTTCTCATTAGATGTATTAAATTGGTTTACACTTTCTATTTGGTCAGTACCATTGAATGTTATTAACATTGGATAGCTTGATGCTATAACAGGAGCAAGAAAGTAATTTTCAGCATCAATAGATACATGACTGTCATTAATAAATGGCTCCCCAACCTGCTTCTTTAATAATTTATAGTCCCCAACGCCAGTAAATATAATTGAAACATTACTTTTAAGCTTATTTTTGTTTTTTGCTAAAAACATACTTGCTTCACTAATGCATCCCCCGCATCCTTCACGTGGTACAATTAAAATAGTTTTAGCTTCGATATTATTAGCATGTATAGCTTTTAAATAAATATTTTCATTTTTAATATGATTAATTGAAAGATTGTCTGCATTGGATTTAACTGTTTTGTTACAAGATATTATAGAAAAAGTTAGAAATAAACTAAGCTTTATACTGGTTATAATGGTTTTTAGAGTTGGATTTCTCATGATTTAATTCTTATTTTATACCTATCAAAATATAGATTATTACTATTCTTACTATACTTATCTTTGTTAAATATGTGTAAAAAGCCGTTTTGTACAAACATCAATCTATAATCTACACTCATACCATTAGAAATAATTTGTTCACCAATTTTTCTAAACTTATTATCTATAATAATAAATGTACATTTAAACCTATAGCGGGTAATTGGACTTTGATATTCTTTGATCGTACGGGGCAAAAAGGCAACTCTAATATATACGTCATTTTTATCATCATACATTAATGCATAATACGATGGATTGCAAATTTCATGTTCTGCCGATTCATGCATAATATCATCTGACTGCGAACGCTGAATCTCGCCATGTACCTTTAAATAAGGCTCAATTTTAGCGAAATACTTGCTTCCTATAAATCCTTCTTTTTTTACAATTCCGCTATTTAAATTATAACTATATAGAAAAGGATCAGCAGGATAGCTTAATACTATTTTATGAGCTTTTAAATTTAATGTGCTGTAAAGTTTGTAAAGATTTTCATTATAACCCCAGAAGCCATAATTGTATAATTTGGGACGATTAAATAGTGAAACTTTTGTATTATTCTGTATATCTACTCTAAACAGGTCTTTAATTTTATTTTGATCTGTTACTAATGAATTATATCCGCACGTGACATATAACGAATTGCCAAATGGTATGATTGGTGAGAATGTTCCTGGACAAGCACGGGGCTCAATATCATTAAGATAGTCAACTTCTTTTTTTGGAGCTGAATGAAGTACGATTGATTTAAGTTTTTTGCCTTTATTGGATAAAATAAAAAGGTGATCGAAATTAAAGAAGGCAATCGAATCTTTATTAAGCATTTTATGCATTGATGGATTAATTATTCTTCCCGTTTTATTGGTTCCCTTAGAGAAAAGAGGGACTTTATTTATCAACTCCCTTTTTTGAAAATCGTAAATATAAATTGATTGTGTTATAGGACTTAGAAAGCTTAAATACTGTTTTTTATTAACGGTATCATTTAAATAATCCACTCCTGTTAATGCACTTGTTACATCACTATCAGCTTTAAATTCAAGACAATCTGAATAAATCAAATCGGCTATATCTGTAAAAATTAAAGCATTATCTTTTTGATAATAAGGAGGTATTGCTCTAACGTTAATAGATTTTTTACAAGAAAGAAGAAGAAGTAATAAAACCCAATATTTAAAGTAATTAATCTTCATTTTGTCTAAAGAAATAATTAGTGGATTATTGCTAAAACAAAAAAACGCTCCGTTACTACCTAACAGAGCGTTTTTGGTCTTATAAACCTACATAATCATAAACATCCCTCCATCCAGCACATTGTTGTCCGGCAAGTGTAGAATGATCACAATCATAACCATAGGTAGAAGTTACGCAAGAACCGATTGCTGGGCCAGAAGCAAGGCTTAAACAATAAGTTCCATGATAAGTCTGAACTGCATTTGCAGTTGAACAAATACCAGCGGCAATAATTAGCGCTGCAAAAAACTTTTTCATGTTTTTCATGACTAAAGATTTAATTTTTCTGTTTACTCTTTTAAAGGTTTTCAACGTACCCTTAACTTTATATCAATTTAGTACAAAGTTCACTTTGAATCTTGTAATATTTGAACAAGTTTTTTGCTTATATTTCAGACACTTTGACAAAAAATTGTTCAATCCAAGATGGTCGAAAAGAGTCATGAACACTGTTACATGTTATTGGATTAAATTATCTAACAAAGGATGTTTAATCTAATAACAATCTATCTAAACAAATTAACATGTTCACTTCCTTAACTTATACTTTTTAATTTTATGGTTTCGGGAGTAAAGAGTTTTAGATGAGGTAATAATTATCTTTAACTTTTCCATACCTGCCTCAAAAAACTAATAAGTCTTTTTTATAATGGTTTTTTAAATAGTATTCTAGCAAATTTTATTTTAAGTTTTTTGGAAACGAAATTTCGCTGTTTTTGTATTGATTTTTATTTTGTGGGTTTCTTGTAAAGGTATCCTTACCAATAAGTGTAGATTTCCAATCAGAATCAACATCAGTTTCTAAAGTTAATAACCATGTAGTAACGATTGTCTCATCTCCGTTATCATCCAATTGAACTTGTCCACTCCAGGTTGTTACTGCGTTTGCACCTCTAAACTCATTTTGCCACAACACGACGAATCCTATGACTTGACCCAAGTTATTTGAATTGTTTATTTGCCCAATTAAGGAATACTCACCAACCGCATCCCCTACTGCCGTCCAATATTTACCAATAACCCGATTACCATTGACTTGAAATTCTACTTGAGAAGTTAATTCGTTATACCATAGCCCTGAAATATCCATCTTTTTAATATTAAATTTTTAAGAGGTATAGATAAAGCCGATATAATACTGACAAATATTACCAAGGACTTTATTTCGGTTTATTAATATCAAAAATTTGTATTTAAACAACAGTGGGATAAAGCTAAGTTAATTTTCCCATTATAGGGAAATTTAGTTTTGTAAAATTTTTGTTACAATTAGACCTTTTTTTAAATTTTATAGGTCTTTCTAACAATTCTTAGCTGGTAGCTTTTATTTGTAAACTTTTAAATTAAAAATTATCACTTACAATAGTCCCATTAGCGGGAAAATTTTTACATTTGAATATAATCTTCCCCTTATGTCAATACCACATAACATCGATTTTAAAAAGGCCAGTTTCAAAGATTTTGAGACAGTTCCAAATCTAAATGCTTTTCAACGAGCTGAAATATTCAAAGATTTTACCGACCATATGGAAAGTAATGGTCAAATGAATTACCGGTTTGTTACCAGTAGTGGTTGTGGGCCTGAAATGTGGGTAAGTTCTCCCTTTCAACTGAAGCCTAAGAAGTGTGTAAGCTTGGTATCGAATGATTATCTAAATTTTACCCAGCATCCAAAAGTTAAAGCTGCTGCAATTGCAGGGATACAAAAATATGGAACAGGGGCGGGTGCCTCCCCACTGATTGGTGGCCATCACGAGTACCATGTAATGTTGGAGGATAAGCTCTCAAACTTTTTTAACCGGCCAAAGGATTCGTCTATTATTTATACTACCGGGTATACAGCTAACAGCTCTACACTCTTGGCCTTGTTAAAAGGAGATGATTGCGCAATTGTTGACATGGCTGTTCATGCCAGTGTATATGAAGGTTTGCTGGAAACGAATGTCAAAAGATTTCCGCATAATAGTCTTATTCACCTGGAAAGGGCTTTAGTCGATGCTCAATCTAAATATCTTACCCGGATAGTTGTCATTGATGGGGTGTATTCTCAAGACGGAGACCTCGCTAAAATGAACGAGATTTATGATCTGACAAAGAAATATGGCGGCTTTCTAATGGTCGATGATGCACATGGTATTGGTGTTTTAGGGGAAACTGGTAGAGGTGCAATTGAAGTATTCAATCTTCTAGATAAAGTTGATATTATATCTGGTACGTTAAGTAAAGCATTTGGGCATATAGGAGGATTTGTAATTTCAAAGCCAGAGGTTGCCAATTACCTTAAATTCCAATCCAGACAACAAGTATTTTCTTCAACATCATCTCCGGCTGCAGCAGGTTTACTGGTTGCGATTGATCTAATTGATGAAGAACCACAGTGGCGCATTAAACTTGCTGAAAATGTAGCTTATTACAAAAAAGGGTTGCTTGATCTAAAGTTAGATATCGGCACAACAACTTCACCAATCATCCCTATAAAGATTGGCGATCCGCATAAAACAGGAGATGCTGCAAGATTACTTCTTGAAGCAGGAGTATATGCCAATGCTATTGTCTATCCCGGAGTTTCCCGTAAAGATGCCAGAATCAGAACGAGTTTAATGGCAACCCATACGCGAGAACATCTGGACAAAGTTTTAAATGCGTTTGAATATGTAAACCAAAAGTTGCATATAGCCAAAGACCACGCTTTGTCTTAATGGTTACCAGATAGCAGGTAAAGAGCTACCTGTTTTATAAGTCAAGTCATGTACGGGCAGTAACATAAAACATAATAATGCGTATTTTAGCTTGTTAATAAAGCTGAAATGACAAAGAAAAGGTATCAGGGTGCTTCCAATGACAGGGAGCGCTCTACACAGGAACTTATTAATGCTGTTGGAGTAGTTATTAAAACTAAAGGTTATACAGGACTTACTGCAACTAATATTGCAAATGCAGCCGGATTGAGCCGGCGTTTGATTACCATTTATTTTGGTTCAGTGGAGAATTTAATAGAAACTTACATAAAAGGGAAAGATTATTGGGTAGCAGCATCTGGTAATGCGGGCGAATTATTGGAAAGCAAAAAAGGCGGTGATACAAGGGAAACTTTGGAAGCTCTGCTTGTCAACCAACTTGAGTTTTTTTTTCATAATGAAGAAATGCAAAAAATTGTGCTTTGGCAAATTAGCCAAAGAAGCAATATTATGTTTGAGGTAGCTGAAGAACGGGAAAAATTAGGGGCGGTTTTTTTTGAATTGGCAGATCCTTTTTTTCAAAAAACAGATGTAGATCTTCGGGCAGTTGCTGGGTTGTTGGTTGCAGGAATTTACTACATGGTCTTACATGCCAAATCCAATGATAGTCTGTTTTGCCAAATTGATGTCAATACCAAAGAAGGACTAGATCGTATCAAAAACGCAATCAGTGTAATATTAGCAGATACTTACAAAAGAGCCGAGATTACAAATAAGAATAATTTAGAAAGTTAATTGAAATATATTGAACAAGCCTCTGGGTATAATCCTTTCTGCCTTAAAACTTTCAAAATCAAAGTCTTGTTATTATTTCATCTTGCTGTGCCTCAAAGTAAAAAATTATTATCGATCCCTTAATTGACTTAGTTTAATTTACACTCTTTTTTTGCCGTTCCCCTCTGGGTCGGGCTTTACAATGCAATCTTCTCCGAAGGATTTCCGCTTCAATCCCTAACGGTACTGCTATAGATGCTGAAAGGTTAAGAGTTATAAAAGTGGCAAGCAATGTGCCAAACCGGTACAGTACTTCCTTCGGAACAACTGCACCGCCCTTCGGGTGCTACGCAGTTTGTCACATTGCTTGCTCTATTGAGCATTTCACTTCACTCCATCCGCTACATTGCATTCCGCTTCTTCCATTCAGTCGAATGCAGACTTATAAAATTTCGTTTAGATGCTATTAAGCATTCTGAAACGATGAGCAAGTACAAAAGACTTTAGATAATTACGGCACTTGTAAGTTTTGATGTTGATGCTTAAATTTATATCAGAAAAATTGAATGCTTTTTTTATGCCTATAAATTGTCTATGTGAATTCTATCTTGGGTTGTGTTCTTAAATGTATGATGGATTTATTATAGTTAAAAAACAGATAAATCAGAATAGATTATTTCTATTTCTTATAGCTAAAAACAGTTGCTACCCTGAAGAATTTTTATTGGATTTTATAACCATCATACATTTGAGAACAGTACCCTATCTTGACAATAAAAGCATTGAAAGATTGTGTTTTTTAGGCGATAAAAGAAGCATAGAAAATAAATTGAATAAAATTTAAACAGGCTCGAAGTAATTAGGTAAATTTATTTTAGAATCAATACTATTCACAATGAAAATACTAACATTCGTACTCCTGTCCGCATTTTTAGTAAGTGGTTGTAATTCAAAAGAAGAATTAAGCCGTGAGAAAGCCTTCAGCCTCATTAATGAAGCTATGAAGTTCCCACGGGTTATTGACTATGATGTTTATTCCAGCGACCCTGAATTTGCAAAAATGGCTATTGACAAAGGGCTTGAAAAAGAGGGATTGGTAATTGTACAACGTACCCAAAAGTTAGGAGATGTTGGTAAACCTTTGGTTGAATTTACAAGTAAAGCGCAACCCTACTTACAGCCTACTTCCAAGAAGGACAAAGCCATCCACGTTCAAAAAGTAAAACTTGCGGATGAAGACCTTGTAGGAGTAACGGGTATCAAAATTACGGAAGATGGTAAGCAGGCAGTTGCAGAATACACAACAGCGTATAAAAACGTAAGTGGCTTTTCAGCATTAACCGACGTCAATTTTAATAAGACTGCCATCCATAAAGCTAACTTTACTTTGTATGATGATGGTTGGAGATTAGAAAAGAAAAAGTAAGTTTTATTTAAAGCCTATTTAAATTCATATCAAAAAATTTACAGTGCTTCTTTTATCACCTAAAAAACCAATTTGCATATACGGTTACAATTAAAGATTGTATAAAAAAGCAGGGTTTTTTATGGCATAAAAGAAGCATAAGAAAGTAGTTGAACAAAATAAACGAGACCTTACTTTTTTCCGTTGATAGCTTTTGCAGCGGTTCATTTTTTTCTCTTCTCTACTGCAACAACCTTTCATCTGTTCCAGCGCATACAACTCAAATTCCTCTTTTTTCTTCAAAAAAGATATTTTCTTTTGGTTCAAATCCTCTAAAATCCTAAAAGCTAAACCTCCTGTTTTATACTAAGTATTTTACGACAGTGTTTAATGTTCTTGTAATGAATTGTGAACAATTATTGAAAAGATAAGAATATTAGAAAAGATTGCGAAGGAAGCGTGTTGTATGGCATCAAAAGAAAGTACAAAAGCCGTCTTAAATAAAAATTTAAACTATATACCAAACCTTTAATATTGCTTTATATTAAATACTTGAAGTAGTATCTTTGGAAAAATTCTTGAAGCGTTTTTGCTTTAAGTCCTGCACTGAAACTTAGGAACTTTCAAAGGTAACGGGACATAAGTGGAAAACGCTCATGCTACGGCGTGGGCGCACTTATTCGTTATCGGGTTTCCTAAGACCTCAGTGCGGTAAGCTGTTGCCTGCGCTATTTTTTGGTAGGCAGAAAATAGGTCAAATGGTTTAACCCTTTAAAAAAGTGCTATGTCCGTCTCCAGCCACTACCCCGGATTTGATTATCCTGCAAACCAACTATTTAAATTTCTGGCAGTCTTAGATTTCTTTACCATCATGCTGAAAAATGGGAAAATTGTACATTATACAGCAACGGATATAAATTCGTTTCGCCAATGGTTAACAGATAATAACATTCCTGATATAAGGGCCGAAGACGGGTGGGTGATTAATCAAAATTCTTAGCAACTTTTATTTTATTGCGCTTAATGAACTAAGCTTTTCACTCAGTTCTATCAGTCCCGCCTTTGTTAAACAATCGTCAGCAAAAACATTCAACTCTTGACGGGTTTCTTCCGGTATGTTTGCCAAAAGACTTGGTGATTTATCATCGTCCTTTGATGCTAAACCACGCTTAATAACACTATTTAGCAGTAATACATTTTTACGCGAGATTCTCATATCAATCTTTACTGTTTCGTTCATGCCGGGGATACTCAATATGGTATCATACACTCTGGCTACATCGGTTGTTGTAAGCATAACTACACGTTTTTAATTATTTAATCATTACAGTACAAATTTATCTTTTGCTACCTAAAGTATCCCCATTAAAATATGGTGAGGATAGGTAGAACCCATTTGGCGTGTTTAACTTCGTAATGGTTGTAACTGAATTGTGAAAATGAAAATGTGTGGGTATGAATTTCAGGGAACAAAGGCTTTCTATTGAAGAAGCCAGGCAAACAGACATGGTAGAATACCTGTTAAAATTGGGGCATGAACCAGCAAAGATCAGAGGAATTAATTACTGGTATTTATCTCCCTTGCGCGAGGAAAGAACACCCTCATTTAAGATAAACAGAAAATTGAACCGGTGGTACGACCACGGACTTGGTAAAGGTGGTAATATTATTGACTTTGCCATCTTATACAACAATTGTACAGTCGGGGAATTTCTATATCAATTAAGCGGAAATTTTTCTTTTCAAAAGCCATTGGTAATTCACTCCCATGAACAGGATACCCGTAACACGGAAAGTAAAATAAATATCCTTCAGGAAAAGGCACTTTCATCTTTCTCTTTGCTTCGGTATCTACAACAAAGAAGAATACCTATTGATTTGGCGGAAAGCTACTGCCGAGAAGTAAAGTATGAATTAAACGGCAAAGAATATTTTGGTATCGGCTTTAAAAGTAATTCCGGTGGCTATGAAATCCGTAACCCATATTTCAAGGCCAGCAGCTCTCCAAAAGACATTACAACGTTTAACAACGGAGCTAAAGAAGCCACCGTTTTTGAAGGCTTTACAGACTTCCTTTCTTTCATGGCTATACCTAAAAATCAACCTCAAATCCCAACTGATTTTGTGATTTTAAATTCGGTTTCCTTCTTTGAAAAAGCACGCCCTTTTATGGAAGAACACGAGTGCATCAGGCTTTATTTAGACCGTGATACTACCGGACAAAATTACAGTCGGTATGCCCTGTCCCTAAGCAATAAATACAAAGATGAAAGCTGCTTATATCAGCAGCATAAGGACCTCAATGATTGGTTGGTGAATTTTGGTAAGGCTCAAAAGAAAGGCTTAAGACAAAAGCTATAAGAATAAGCCTTAATTTATGTCGCAATAAAACACACTTTAACAATCGCTTTACAGATGCCTAAAAATAATTATGAATGACCAAGTAAGGTTTTAAGGACATTTAAAAGTCGTGGAGTTTGCTACGTTCCTGCAAACGGCAAGATGAACGGTTGTTAAACAACCGGATCTTGCCACCCCATACTCCGAAGTCGTGGGCGGGGATGCTGATAAGTATGAATGAGTTTGAAAATGTGAAAATGATAAGTGATGGAAAGAGAAAATTCAAACAGGACACGCATCATCGGGCTGCGCTTGACACCCGAAGAATATGCGAAAATCGAGAAAAGATGGAAGGCCAGCACCTGCCGTAAACTAAGTGATTATGTGCGCCACAACCTCTTTGAAAAACCGGTAGTAAGCAGCTATAGGAACCAATCTACCGATGACTTTATGGCAGAGATGGCTCAGTTGCGAACAGAGCTGAACCACATCGGAAACAACTTTAACCAGGCTGTAAAAAGGCTGCACAGCCTTAACCAGATCGCCGAATTTAAAAGCTGGCTGATCGCCTATGAGGTGGAGAAAAAAACCCTTTTCAACAAGGTAGATGAAGTCAAAAAACACATTCAAAAAATTGCGGAAACATGGTTGCAGTAATCAAAACAGGGCATTCGATTCACCGCATTTTCAACTACAATGAAAACAAAGTGAAAGCGGACGTAGCCGAATGTATCGGAGCGGGGAATTATCCAATTGACCCTGATAAAATGAGCCTGACTATGAAGCTCAACCGCTTCCTAAAACAGATGGAATTGAATGAAAATGTAAAGCGGAACAGCGTGCATATTTCCTTGAATTTCGATATGTCCGAAAGCCATTTATCACAGGAAAAATTACTGGCTATTGCAGAGGATTATATGGAGAAAATCGGCTTCGGAAAGCAGCCTTTCTTGGTCTATCAACATTATGATGCAGGGCATCCACACATACATCTGGTAACCACAAATATTGAAGCAGATGGAAAACGAATTGACCTGCATCACTTAGGTATTCGTAAGTCCGAACCAGCACGGAAAGCCATTGAAAAAGATTTCGGTTTAGTGGCTGCCGAAGCGCAGAAAAAACAGGAAAATTACCAGCTAAAGCCCGTTTCCGCAAGCAAGCTGCTATATGGTAAATCGCAGACTAAAATGGCAATACAAAATGTACTGGAGGTAGTATTAAACGAGTACAAATATGCCAGCCTGCCCGAACTGAATACAGTACTCAAACAGTATAATGTAATTGCCGAACGCGGCACCGAAGATTCAAGGGTTTATCAAACTGAAGGTTTGCTATACCGTGTACTGGATGCTGCCGGTAATCCGATTGGCGTTCCCATTAAGGCAAGCCTTTTCTATAATAAGCCTACGCTTAAATTTCTAGAACAAAAATTCAAGGAAAACGAGCCGAAACGAATGCCATACAAAACCCGGATCAGGAATGCCATTGATATGACTTTGCTGGGAAAAAGGCCAACACTTCTGGAGTTGATAAATGCACTGGAAAAGCAGGGCATTCATACTACCCTGCGTACAAATGAAACAGGTATAGTGTATGGCATTACCTATGTTGACCACCAAACCAAATCTGTATTCAACGGGAGCGCATTAGGCAAGCAGTACAGTGCCAAAGCTATCCAGGAAAGATGTGTTTTTGAGCCGGATTTTCTGGCGCATCCCGCTCATAAACCGATTGGGTTACAGCCACAGGCTACCGCTTCTGCGGCAGAAACCAAAGCCAATCAAAATGAGCCGCAGATTGCTGCCACTTCCAAAGGAATTGAAACTATACTGGATGCCCTGATGCAGCCGGAACAGGCACCTGATTATGTGCCGGGCCAACTTAAAAAGAACAAGAAAAAAAGGAAAAGAAAGAACCTGAACAATAACCAATAAAATTATAAAGCTATGGCTATGCAGACCGGAGAAAATGAACAGGCACTGAGGAAAATTCTGGATATGACCAGGCTGATCAGTATTGTGATCTTGGTGATCCATTTTTATTATTACTGTTACGCTGCCTTCCAGCAGTGGGAACTTGTAAGCGCATTCAGCGACCGCATTTTAAACAATATTTACAGGACGGGGATATTCAGCAATTTTCAAAAATCCAAGTTGATTGCGTTAGGCTTTCTGGCTATTTCGCTGATTGGTGCCAAAGGGCGCAAGGATGAAAAACTGAACTATAAAACGGCCTTCGCGTATGTGATAACGGGCGTACTCATTTACTTTTTAAGTTACCTGGGCTTACTGGCGAAAATAAAAGCAACGGAACTGGCAATTGTGTACATCGGCGTTACCTCAATCGGGTTTCTGCTGATATTGACGGGTGGCACTTTGTTATCAAGGATTATTAAAAACAGGCTGAACAATAAGGATATTTTCAATAAGGAAAATGAAACGTTCCCGCAGGAAGAACGGTTGCTCGAAAACGAATACTCCATAAACCTGCCAGCACAATATCATCTAAAAGATAAGGTGCGCAGCAGTTGGATCAACATCATTAATCCATTCCGTAGCTTAATGGTTTTAGGTACGCCTGGCTCCGGAAAATCGTACTTCGTAATTCGCCACGTTATCACGCAACATATCAGTAAAGGGTTTACCATGTTCGTGTACGATTTTAAGTTTGACGACCTTTCTAAAATTGCCTACAACACCTGGCTGAAGAACAAGCACAGATACCCTAAGCCACCGGCTTTCTATGTTATCAATTTTGACGACCTGACCCGTAGCCACAGGTGTAACCCTTTGGAACCTTCTGCAATGAGCGACATAACCGATGCTGCGGAATCTGCGCGTACTATCCTGATGGGACTGAATAGGGAATGGATCAAACGTCAGGGTGACTTCTTTGTGGAATCACCCATTAACTTCCTCTCTGCTGTCATTTGGTATTTGAGAAAGTATAAAGACGGTGAATTTTGCACCCTGCCGCATGTCATTGAATTGATGCAGATGGACTATGACAGCCTGTTTACGCTGCTCAGGACGGAGAAGGAAATCGAGGTGCTGATCAATCCATTTGTGAATGCTTACCTTAACGATGTAATGGAGCAATTGGAAGGACAGATTGCCTCTGCAAAAGTGGCGATGGCAAGGCTTTCTTCGCCACAATTATACTACGTTTTATCAGGCAACGACTTTAATTTGGACATCAATAATCCTGACGATCCGAAGATTGTCTGCATGGGCAATAATCCGCAGAAGATACAGATTTACGGAGCTGTGCTATCACTTTATGTAACCCGTTTGGTAAAGCTGGTGAACAAAAAAGGGAAGCAAAAGAGCAGCCTCGTCTTTGATGAGTTCCCAACGATTTACCTTAATAACATGGACAGCCTAATTGCTACAGCAAGAAGCAACAAAGTTTCCACATGCCTGGGCATCCAGGACTTCAGCCAGCTCCGTAAGGACTATGGGCGGGAGCAGGCTGATGTGATTATGAACATCACCGGGAACATTATTGCCGGACAGGTTACGGGTGATACAGCAAAGCAGTTATCAGAACGTTTTGGCAAGATTATGCAGGATAGGGAAAGCTATTCGATCAACAGCGGTGATACTTCAATCAGCCGCTCTAAGCAACTCGAATCGGCCATCCCATCATCCAAAATTTCAGCGTTAAGCTCGGGTGAATTTGTAGGAATGGTAGCTGATGATCCCAACAATAAAATAGAGCTGAAAGCCTTTCACTGTGAGATATTGAATAACCATGCTACCCTTAAAAAAGAACAGGATAGCTATAAAGAGATTGAGGTAATCCGCAAGCTGGATAATACCATGATACAGCGAAATTATCTCCAAATAAAACAGGACATACAGGATATTATTCAATCGGAAATGGAACGGATGCTGAATGATCCGGGGTTGGCGCATTTGATTGTACGGAAAGGATAATGTAATAAAAGACATCTCATTACATGATATATTTTTAGCTAAAAGATTACCTTTATTATATAATCATTGAAGCAATGAATCGCATCAAAGAAGTATTGGAAGAAAAGGGTATTAAACAAAAATGGTTAGCAGAAAAACTCGGCAAAAGCTATAATATGGTCAATTCGTATGTGCAAAACAGAAGGCAGCCAAGTTTAGAGATTTTTATTCAAATAGCAGAACTACTTGACATTGACGTAAGGGAGTTAATAGTCTCAATCAAAAATAAATAGTAAAGTTTATGTACTCTTTTTTTCACCTTGTTAATAAACATAATACCCATTATTTATAATATGTACATCTCATCTCTTTCAATTCGCAATTTCAGGAACTTTAAACGTGCCAAATTTTATTTTCAAAATGGCATTAATACGGTAATCGGAGAAAATGGGTCTGGTAAAACTAATCTATTTTACGCACTCCGTATTTTGCTCGATGATACAATGCCACGATACATCAAGTTTTACTCAAGTGATTTTAATAGGTCATTGAGTAGCCAGTGGGCTGGACATTGGATAATAATCTCACTTGAGTTTGAAAATCTTAATGCAAGTGAAGAAGCTCAAGCATTAGCTGTTCAAACAAGTGGTCATATGGACGCTACCAATAAGGGAAGCTATTCTGTTTATTTCCGACCTAAATATCAATTCCGGAAGGAGCTTTATGACTATGCCCAAACTGAAGGTAAAAATGAAACCGATCTACAACTTTTGCTGGACAAAATGACAATTGAAGATTATGAAACGGTTTATCTGAGCAGAGGTGTGGCTGACTTTAGTGATGGTTCTGTATATCACCGATATGTCGGTGATTTTGATGCAATAGAATTTCCAGACCCCGATGAAAAAGAGGAGTTAATATTTGGTACTTGGCTTCCTAAAGAGATTAATATTCATAATGAGGTATCCTGCACATTTATAAAAGCATTAAGGGATGTAGAGAGTGATTTAAAATCTTACGCTAATAATCCTTTAGTAAATCTATTGAGGGGAAAAGAAAAAACAGTAGAGGTTGCAAAACAACATGAAATAATAGAAAGCATTGACAAGTTAAACGACCAAATAAGTTCTCTTGACGAAGTACAAGATGTTAAGAAAGGTATAGACAAGAGCATTAAAGAGGCTGTAGGAACAACCTATGCTCCCAATATTAACATCAAATCTGAACTTCCAAATGAAATGGAAAAGCTGTTTCAATCATTAAAATTATGGGTTGGTGACCCTGATGAGGACGGTTACGAAGGAAGGATTTGGGAGTTAAGTTTGGGAGGTGCAAATCTTATTTATTTGTCGCTAAAGTTACTCGAATATGAAAGAGTAAAAACCGATAAGATTGCAAATTTTCTCTTGGTCGAAGAACCGGAAGCGCATATACATACCCACATACAAAAAACTTTATTTAACAATCTTAAAGGAAATAAAACGCAGGTAATAATTAGCACACATTCGACACATATTTCATCAGTAAGCCAAATTAGCAGTGTAAATATATTGTGCCGTGGGAAACGAGAAGCCCATGTTTTTTATCCTTCAAACAACTTAACAGAGGATGAAATTGGCAGAGTTGAACGTTACCTTGATGCAGTAAGGAGTAATTTACTTTTTGCTAAGGGGATTTTATTAGTAGAGGGTGATGCAGAACAGATCCTTATTCCTGAGATGTTTAAAAAAGTTTTTGGTTTGTCGCTTGATGAAATAGGAATTAGCTTAGTCAATATTGGAAGCACTGGATTCTCAAATATTGCCAAACTTTTCCATAAGGATAGGATTAACAAGAACTGTGCTATTATAACGGACTTTGACAAGTCCGTTATACCACTACCTGATGATCCTGATGATGATAACGAATATCAAAAACATTGTCGTGCATCGCAGCAAAAAGGTGAAGAAAGAAAATCACAATTAGATACTTTTTGTGATGGGAATAATTTTATAAAAGCATTTTATTCTGAACATACGCTTGAGGTTGATTTTTTGATGAATGGAAATAGTTTTGAATTTGTGCAATGCCTTGATAAGATTTATCGCAAAGATGCTAATATTCAAAAGTCGAAAGATAAATTAGAAAACAAATCCGTTGAGGTTGCAGGCGTTGAAGTGTTAAGACTCGCTGATAAATTTGGTAAAGGATGGCTTGCTTTATTAGTAGCTGAGAAACTTGTTTATAATACTTATATTCCAGAAAACATACTTCAAGCCATATCATTTGCATCTGCACATTTAAATACTGCATCCAAAGCAAAAGCAATAGGCCATAGACTAAAATCTCTAAGAGGCCATAAAGAAACAGAACATTATGAAGCTGCGCAAAAATTCATTGAAAAAGACAAGGTACCAGATGAATTAATAAATGATTTCTGTGCAAATTTTAAAGATGACCAACTAACAAAGTTCTTATCCTTGCTATGATTTTAGCCAAACTAAATGACCAACAAAGAATTGCTGTACAGCAGGATGGAAATGTCTTGTTAACAGCATGTCCGGGCAGTGGAAAAACCAGGGTTATTATCCATAAGCTGGCTTATGAATTATCCAAGATTGATGAACATAGTAAAAAGCGGGTAGCAGCTTTGACATTTACAGTTCGTGCATCTGAAGAAATTTTCAGGAGATTAAATACAATGGGAATAAATAGCGGCAGGGTTTGGTCAGGAACACTTCATTCATTCTGCCTTGAGTGGATAATAAAACCACATTCTTGCTACTTGTCTGAATTGAAGAATGGCTATTCAATAGCTGATGAAACGTTTTGCACTGAGTTAATTGATGCACTTAAAGCAAAGTATAACTTAAAGTCAATTGACCCGATCAGTCTCCGCTTTAACAGGGATGGAAGTTTTGTTGAACCTAAATCTATACAGAGAAACCTTCTAAAAGAATATCACGAAATTTTAAAGGGCAAAAAACTAATTGACTTCGAGCTACTTCTTTATTATTCCTATCGGCTTTTAGTAGCTCATCCAAAAATACAATCCACTTTATCTAATCTATTTAAGCTCATTTGCGTAGATGAATATCAAGATACCCAAGATTTACTATATGCAATTATCTCTTTAATCATTAAAGCGGGAAATGGAAATACGTCTTTATTTCTTGTGGGTGATACAGATCAGGCCATATACGCTTCATTAGGTGGCGTAGCAAAAAATATGGATGAAATATTGGCAGAGATTAACAATTTGCCAATAACACCATTGACGCTAACGGGGAATTATAGAACCTGCCAAAGAATTATTGACTTTTATTCTCACTTTCAAACCCAAAAAATTATAATTGAAGCTGTAGGGAAAAATGCAGAAGAAAATGGAGGTATTACGTTTAATAACACAATCCATCATTCAAAGATAGTCGAGGAAATCGCCCGCCTTATTCAACTAAGCTTGGATAAGGGTATTCCTGAAGATGAAATTTGCGTACTTGTACCTCAATGGTGGTTAGTGACTACGATTTCGAAAAAATTAAGAGCAATTCTTCCCAGTGTCAATTTTGATGCATCTGGTTTGACCCCAATGTCTAAAAACCGAGAAAATATTTGGTACAAGCTTTCACGATTATTATTAACTAAACCCAATCCTAAGATATATTCGTTGCGTTACCGATGGGCTGCTGAATTAATTGATAATTTTAGAACGCAAACCAATGCTGAATTAGATGAAAAATACTTAAATGAAAGAGCATTACTGAAACTAATAAATTCAATCAAATCGGAAGAAACGGAAGGCATAGATTATCTGAACGATTGTTTTGATCAATTCGTAGAGGCGATAGGTATAGACTATTTAAGGTTTGTCAATCTTGTAGAAAGTCGAAAGCTATTTTTTGATACTATCGAAAAAAGGCTTAACGATCCCCAATTTACTATGCCCAGCGACACTCAAACTTTCAAGAGTTTTTACAGGGAAATGACAGGAGTAATTATAAATACTTGTGTCGGAGTAAAAGGGGAAGAATTTGAAACTGTTATTGCCTATGGTTTGCTAAACGGATACATTCCCCATTGGAACGAAATTTTTTCAGGCAATGCTACTGAGGCTTCAAAGAAGTTGTTGTATGTGATATGTTCCCGCGCAAAAACAAATCTACATCTTATTAGTGAAACTGGCAGGCAAACAAAAAAAGGTGCTGCACTTTTGATCACTCCAGAATTGGAGAATGTCATGTTTACTTATGATGAAATATAAATGAAGAAAAATGGCTAAAAGAAAAAATGAAATATCAGTAGAACAAGCTTTGTTCAATGAGCTTTCACAACTTATAGAGCAGAGCCAACTGAAAGTGGTAGCACAGGTTAATAGTGCCCTTACTATGCTTTTTTGGCATATTGGCAACCGTGTTAACCAAAACATACTTCAAAATAAACGGGCAGATTATGGAAAACACATTGTCGTTACGTTGTCACGACAATTGACAGAAAAGTACGGAAGAAACTTTGAAGAAAAAAATCTTCGTAGAATGCTACAATTTACAGAGCAATTCAGCGATGAGCAAATTGTCGTTACACTGTCACGACAATTGAGTTGGTCGCATATTTTAGTTTTACTACCAATTAAAAATGCTGAAGCCAAGCTTTTTTATGCAAATTCTGTAGCTAAAGGTGGATTGGGGGTTAGGGAATTGCGAAAGAAAATTTCCGGTAAGGAATTTGAAAGAACGACAATAGCTAACCTACAGAATACCAGTAACCACCCGGCCATCCATAATAATTTTAAAGACCCTTATTTTTTAGATTTCCTCGGGCTTCAAAATACTTATTTGGAAAGGGACTTGGAAGAAGCCATACTTAGAGAACTGGAAGCTTTTATTTTGGAATTAGGCAAAGGCTTCGCATTCATAGAACGTCAGAAAAGGATGATTATTGACGGACAAGATTTCCATTTAGACCTTTTATTTTATCACAGAAATTTAAGACGGTTAGTTGCCATAGAATTGAAGTTAGGCAAGTTTGAAGCCAAACATAAAGGGCAGATGGAATTGTATTTAAAATGGCTCGATAAATATGAAAAGAAAGAGGGGGAGTTATCACCAGTAGGCTTAATATTATGTACCGAAAGCAGCCGGGAGCAGGTTGAATTACTGGAAATGCACAAAGATGGTATAATGGTAGCGGAATACTGGACGGAATTACCTCCCAAAAAAGAACTTGAAAAGAAAATACATGCTATTTTAATTGAAGCAAGAGAAAGAATAGAGCGAAAGAAATTACTACAGTAGCTTAAGGATAAACAATATTAATACAGTAACAATTAAAGCAATGGCATTAGTTCTTCCGAAAATATCAAAGTTGATTTCTGAAAACAATGGGAATGAAATATGGCAATATTTCGGGAGTAGGCCTTCTCTTGATAATATTCAAATTATAAGTACAGCCCCTTTTATAATTGAATGTGCAGGTATTAATTACTTTTTGACGAATGAAAGGACTGATCAAAATATTGAGACTAACGATTATGCGTTGTTAACTTCGAAAAAACCAAAAACGGCAGATTTAAATACAGGAAATATAAAAGTTAAACGATGGCTCAAGCATCCATTATTTCAAAGTAAAACGCCCGAAGATGTAGTTAATAGCTGGGTTGATAATTTCAAATTTGTAAAAGAGAATGAGCAAGCCGGCGTTAAAGGACTAAGACCACCCCAGATAGGTGCATTATATTCTATTTTAGCTCATGTTCAGAACCCCGATGATAAAGCTATTGTTGTAATGCCAACCGGTACAGGGAAAACCGAAACAATGCTTTCTGCGCTAATTGCAAATTGTTGTAATAGATTGTTAGTCTCTGTTCCATCGGATTCCCTGAGAAACCAGATTTCAGACAAGTTTATAACTTTAGGTTTGCTAAAGGAATTTGGTATTGTAAACTCATCCTGTTCAAACCCAATCGTTGGCATAATAAATCATGGCTTCTCTAATGCAGAAGAGCTTCAAGATTTTATCTTGAAATGCAATGTGGTAGTATCAACAATGAGCCTGCTTACAGACTTTTCTACCCAACAAAAAGCCTTGCTAAATAATTATTTTTCACACTTCTTTGTTGATGAGGCCCATCATTCAGAGGCAAATACATGGAAAGAACTGATTGAGAAATTTAATGCCGAGAAGGTTGTCCTTTTTACGGCAACACCTTTCAGAAATGACGGCAAAAGTTTACAAGGAAAAGTGATTTTTAATTTTTCGTTGCGAAAAGCCCAGGAACAGAGATACTACAAGACAATTAATTACTTGCCTATTAGAGAGTACAATAAAAAATTGGCTGATGAAAAAATTGTTGAAAAAGCTGTGCAGCAGTTGAAAACCGATATTGCATCAGGGTATAATCATATTCTTATGGCAAGATGTATGAGCAAACCACGAGCAAAAGAGGTCTTTGAATACTATCAGAAATATCCAGAACATAACCCAATAGTAGTTTATACCGGTGTTGCCGGATTAAGTAACAAGATTGAAGCAATTAAAAGAGGTGGGCATTCAATAATTGTTTGTGTAAATATGTTAGGTGAAGGGTTTGACTTACCCAATTTAAAAATCGCAGCTATCCACGATGAGAGACAAAGCCTCCCTGTAACATTGCAGTTTATAGGACGATTCACAAGAACATCTTATAGCGAATTAGGCAATGCAAGTTTTATTACCAATGTTGCATACCCACCTATCCACGAAGAATTGGATCAACTATATGCAAGAAACGCGGACTGGAATTTGATCTTGCCTCGTTTAAGTGCCAATGCGACCCAAAAAGAAATTAATATTAAAGATTTTTTAGGCGGCTTCACAAACCTAAGTGAATCGGTTATCCCATTTGCCCAAATAAACCCTGCTCTTAGTACAATAATCTATAAAACCAATGTTAACAAATGGAAGCCCGCTCAAGAGCATTGGGAAGAACTCTTTTCCAGTTATGAACATGTATTTACCGATACGAACCATCGAGATACAATAGTAGTAATCTTAGGAAAAATCGAAAGAATTGAATGGGGCAACTTTGAAAGTGTTCAAAACTTGAAATGGGATATAATAATAGTTCATTGGGATTTACGCCCTAATATTAATAGAATATTTTTAAATACTTCATTGAAGCAATATTCCGGGAAAGACTTATTGGAGAGAATTTTTGACGAAGGCAATGTTAATCTTATTACGGGAATGAGCGTGTTTAGAATATTTCATAATGTGAATCGGCTTTCGCTCTTTAACGTAGGAACAAGACGAGGAATTGGACAAGATATAACTTTTCAATCTTATTTTGGAAAAGGGGTTCAAGATGGCATTAAATTGCTGGAACAAGGAACATTAGTAAAGAACAATATATTCGGAGTTGGGTATAAAGAAGGAGAAAAGACTTCATTAGGCTGTTCAGTTAAAGGAAAAATTTGGTCTTACCAAAGAGGAAATTTGGATGAGTTGACCAAATGGTGCAAAGTAATTGGAGAAATTGTGGAAGATAATACTATAGACCCAAATGTAGTATTACAGCATACATTGGCAATCGAAAAACTAAATCAGCGACCTCTTAATGTAATGCCTATTTTAATTGACTGGAACCCAGAAATGTATGAAAACATAGAGAACCGATACCAATTAAATATTAACGGCATTTTGTTTGACCTTGCCCATACAGAAATCAACTTAAGTAACCCAAGCCTTGACCAACCTCTGCAGTTTTCTGTTGACACAGACCACTTTTCCGTTAAGTTTCAAATTAACTTAGGCATTAACCCCGCAATAGATGAAAACCTTTACAACGTTGTTCAGCTTACAAACGAAACCTGCTCTATTCAATTTGGAAGTAAAAATGAAACCCTATTACAGTTTTTTCAAGACAACATACCAACGATTTGGTTTGCTGATGGCTCACAGCTATTTGGAAATCTATATGTAAAACTTAAAAACCAACCTGATGTAATCCCTCAAGAGAACATTATTGCTGATGATTGGACAGGTGTGAATATTGAAAAAGAATCACAAGATATTGCACCCTATATTCAGGATTCTATACAGTATTACTTCATTGAAAAAATCAAGAATGATTTTCAGATTATTTATGATGATGACGGAAAAGGAGAAATAGCTGATATTATTGGCATCAATGATACGGGTGATGTTATCGACATTCATTTGTACCACCTAAAATATGCTTCTGAAGGGAAAATAAGTAATAATATAGATAATTTCTATCAGGTATGCGGGCAGGCACAAAAAGCTTTGAAGTGGAAGCACAAGAATGGCAGAGAGATATTCACGCATCTATTTAAACGAAACACTAAGTCTTTAAAAGGAAATTTTTGTAGTAGAATCATTAAAGGATCTGAAGATGATTTGGAGAATTTGTTGGAACAAGCTAAATGGACAAAGGCAGTTCGTTATCATATGTACATCGTTCAACCAGCCTTAAGTAAGGCTAATGCATCGAATGACATCCTACTACTTTTAGGAAATGTTCAGCACTGCCTGGCAACTGTGGGGAACATAGATTTAAAAGTATATTCAAGCCATTAATACTTAGACTAATATTCATCGACTATCGCGAGTCCATTAACGTAATCCAATACAACCTTTTGAATAAAGTGGCGCAATCCTCTCAGCCTGCCAAACCCTATTGGAGCGATAAAAATAATCATAAGCCTTCAAAAGTATCATGAAAAATTTGAGCCTTGAAAGAAAAAATCCGTATTTACCTATCTTTCCAGATGTAGGTTAAATTTTATTCTCGCTATTTAAAGGGTCTGTACGTTAAGCCGCTAAAAGGTCACTTAAAAGCTTTAAATCTTCCAGCAAAAAGTTCGAGTTTTGTACCAGTGGGATCACCTGATGGGACAAATGAGAAAATACATCATTTGTCCCATTTTTTTTGCCCGTTAACTGGCTGTTAATCAAATATATAACCTGAAATGAATCACTAACCTTAGCGGTTCGATGTTGCAAATCTTCAAAAGTGAATTTTTCAGGATACATCGAACCAATAATTTTTCTTTGAATACTACTGTCTGATTTACAATATATTACATCTATCGCTGTTAATACTTTAATCGCCTTATCAAGGGTTTTTTCAACTTCACTTAAACTTACAAAGTCTGTTCTCATTTCAGAAATCCTTGCTTCAAGAACCCTTATTTTACTTTCAGTCTCTGATTTTATCAACCGGTAATCGGCGCTCTCAATCTCTTCATTTAACAATAGTTCCCGTGCTTTGGTAAGCTTATTATTATGTCCTGTTATTTGTTCTATCAATTGCTTTTTATCATTATTTCCAAAATTTGAACTTCCGGTATATACATCCAAAATGACTTTTTTGAATATTTCTGCAGAGGTAGAGTTCAGACTATAATCTTTTAAACAGTCAATAAAAGTATTATTAACAGATTCTGCTTTTTCCCTATAACCGCACGATGAGTAGCAATGATAGTAATGTGGAGATTCCGCTGAAATTGACCAGGTGATTCCGGGGTAAGCTGACCAGGCGTTC
>CAXUMK010000004.1:0-21388 GCA_964251885.1 uncultured Segetibacter sp.
CTGATATGATTAGATTGGGTAGAAAAGATGATGGAGGATATGTTCTTCGTAAATCGGATATTTATCAGTCAACTTTCTTAGTTTCGGGAGGTATAAATAGGGACTGGAGTTTTGAAAAGGATTTATCAAAAATGAATACTAAGATAATGGCATATCTTTACGATCCTTTTACACCCATATTCTCTTTTAAAAGATTTCTTCCAAATATAGTCCGGTCTTTTTTTACATTTCCTAAAAATGTCTTAGGACAATTTAAAAAAGTTGTAAAAATTCCGTTGGATTTTCTGAAGCTTTTTCAATACAACAAATGGCTAAGCAAAACTCAAGCCCGACATTATGATTATAAAATTGGCAATATAGATTCAAAAGAAGAAATCACTTTACTATCAATAACTAATAATACTATAGGTAAAAAAGAAAAGTTTTCTGGAGTTTTAAAATTAGATATTGAAGGGGATGAATATAAAGTTTTAAAACAATTTTTACATCAATCTAATGGATTAATTTATTTTAGAACTTGTTTAATAGAATTTCATAGCATTCTTGCCAATAGAAAGGAGTTAGAAGAAATAGTTAAGTTATTTGAGGCTAAAAATTTTGTGTTAACTCATACTCACATGAATAATTATTCAATTTTTAACCAGTCTTATAATATTTTTGATTGTATAGAACTTACTTTTTCTTTTCTTAATGATTTTGAGAAGAAGGATTTAGTAGAGGTTGAGGAATACATTATCCCGACTGATTTGGATTTTCCTTGTAATAAACATAACAAAGACACTAAATTAAAATTCATTAGATAGGCTGACTATAAATATTTAACGACAGAAATAAGATGCACTTAAATAAGTTATTTTCAAGTTCTATCTTACCCCAATAAGTGGTAGTTGTCCCTCAAGTTTTAGTTCTTTCATGTTTAATCTTAGAATATTTAATCTTATTTTTTGTTGATGGATAAATACCACTTTAATATAAGAATTAATAAAAAAGGGAATAATGCTGGTAGTAAAGCAATTGAAGATTGTAAAACAATATTGCTAAAAAACGATTTTAAAGATTTAGAAGTTTATTTTGTTAAAACTTCATTTCTGTTTCCCTTAAATCTGATAAAGTTATTTGTAACATTGGTTTATTATGTTGTTCTTATCAAATCAAAATCTTTTATTGTCGTTCAATACCCTCTTTTAGGTATTAATCACTTCTTTAAATACTTCATTAAACTTCTAAAGTTAAAGAGGTGTAAATTATGCTGCATTATTCATGACCTGGATTCTTTAAGATCGGCCACTGATCAAAAAAATAAGGTTGAAAAGGAAATAGAGGCTTTGTCTGCTTATGATATAGTCATCTCACACAATCTGTCTATGACTTATTGGCTCCGGTTAAATGGATATCGAGGGCATATTGAAGAAATTCTTCTATTCGATTATTTAGTTCCGGATAATAACTTAAAATTGAATAGAAGTAGAGGGAAAAATATTGAAATTGCTTTTGCAGGCAATTTTAGCAGAGGAAGTTTTCTAAAAAAATTAGCGGTAGATCATAACTTGTTTTATTTGAACTTATATGGCTCTGGCGACATAAAAGACGTTATTAAAAGTAATGATAAGATAAAATGGTATGGAAGCTTTTCTCCCGATAAGATAGTAAATGAAATAAATGGAGATTTTGGTCTTATCTGGGATGGCGATAGCGTAGAAGAAATAACCGGTTTAACAGGAAATTATTTAAGATTTAATACTCCGCATAAAACTTCTTTATACTTAGCCTCAGGTCTGCCGGTTATTATTTCAAAAAATGCCGCCATCGCACCTTTCGTAGAAAATAATAATATAGGATTTTGTATTGAAAGCCTACATGAGATTTCTACAAAAGCTAATCAAATAGATAACGATTTATACAAGAAAATGAAAGAAAATGTTGAAGTAATAGGTAAAAAATTGCGGATGGGATACTTTCTTGAGAAAGCATTGGAGAATACTTAACATCCTGGAAAATAACAAGTAACTGAGGCAATGAAAAAAATAGCAAATCCTAATTTTATTTATATCCTAACTTTTATAGTTCCTTTTCTTGTTTATACTTTAGAATGGTCAACTATTTATCCGCCATTAACTCCCGAGCTTTTCGGGTTTTATTTTTTAACTTTTTTAATTGCTTTTGCTATAGGTGTACTAATTGATAGGCAGCCTGGTTTTATTTATAAACCTATTCCAGTTTTTCAATACAATTTATATATTATAACGGGGATTTATCTTTCGTACGCCCTTGATTTTTTATATATGGGCTATATTCCTTTTTTTGCTTTTTCTGAAGGAAAAGTAACCTATGGTGGTAGCATTAATTTTGGAATTCCAACTTTTCACGTATTACTCATAACTTTTAATATCTTTTTTGCTATATACCTTTTTCATCAATATATCTCTAACAGGAAATGGTCATTGCTTCTTTTTTATGCTCTTTCATTTGTACCTTTTGTTTTTTTAATACAGAGATCAAGCATAATGTATATCATTATTGCATCTACATTTATTTTCTTAATTTCTAAAAAGAAATTTTCTATCAAATTTTTTTTGAGACTATTTACTTTTGGGTTTGCGGCAATATATCTGTTTGGATACTTAGGTAATATAAGGTCTGCAAATGGTGACTCTACTTTCATTCCTAAAAACTCAGGTGTAAAAGAAGAGTTTCTGCAAAGCTGGATACCAAATGAATTTTACTGGGGATATTTATATATTGCCTCACCTGTAGCAAATCTTCAAAATAATATAAATATTGAACAAAATGTTAATCCAAGTTATAGCGAGTTTTTCATATTTGAGCTTGTGCCTGACTTTATGCAAAAAAAAATAGTAGAAAACTTATCTTTAACCAGAAGAGAATTTAATCAAATTAATCCTTTCCTAAATGTTGGAACCATATACGCAAGGCCTTTTAGTTATTTATCTTGGTGGGGAATGTTTATTATTTTTATCTATTTGATATTTTTAATGAATATGTATTATCTAATAATTCGAAAGTCGTCAAGATACGGCACTACCGGATTAGCAATGATGTTTACTGTAATTGCAGTCGCTAATTTCGATAATTCGATTTGGTTCTCAGCATATAGCTTTCCATTGTTTTATCCTTTTATATTTTCTGTCTGCAGAGGGGTAAGAAATAGGGTAAAAGCTCAATTACCTCCCAAGCCATCTTTAAAGATATTTAACAGCGGTATTACTACTTAAAGTTGATGGCAAATATGCATTTTGTATTTGATAATATTATCTATTCCAAAGAAAAACAAGGAGGTATATCCAATTATTGGCATGAGTTGACTAAAAGCTTTAGCAATAATAATAATGCCTTTTTTTACGAAGAAAAAACGGCGTCAGATAATATTTTTCGAAAGCAAATGGATCTTCAAAATCTTATTCCACACATGCAAATGCCTCTTTCGTTAGCAAGACTATTACCTGTAAATTATCAAAGTAAAACATCCAGATTATTATATCATTCAAGTTTTTACCGCAAGTTAATTACTAATGCTGAGATATGCGAAATCACTACTATTCATGATTTCCTTCATCAAAAGCATTCTTCCAGCCCGGTAAATAAAATAGTACATAATATCTTAAAGTTTGGTTCCATTAAAAGAGCGCAAGGCATAATATGTGTATCTAATTATACATTACTTGATCTGAAGAGATATTGTGCACCGAAAAAAACTCAAAAAGTAGAAGTAATATATAATGGAATAAGTGATGAATATAAGCCATTGAATAAAGAAGATCAACACCTGGCATTTATGGGAAGCATTAATTTAACCGATAAATATTTGTTATTTGTAGGAGCACGCAGCAAATACAAAAATTTTGAATTTGTTGTTGAACTCCTTAATCATTTAGCGAAATATAAATTAATTGTTGTTGGTAATATTCTTTCGAGTGCAGAAAAAGGAGCCATTTCTAAAAATCTTTTAGACAGGATTGTTGTGGCAAATAACATTAGTAACAATGATCTTAATATTTTGTATAATTATGCGCATGCATTATTATACCCCTCAAGCTATGAAGGTTTTGGTTTTCCGGTTGTAGAAGCTATGAGGGCAGGTTGTCCGGTTCTCGCCCTTAATCTTACTTCTATACCAGAAATTTCCGGGGGTGTAGCTGTATTATTTGATGATTTATCTATTAAAAATTTTGTAAAAGCAATCAAATCTTTGGAACAAGAGGATGAAAGAATTGCGATTATAAATCAAGGTTTGCAAAATGCAAAAAGATTTGATTGGACGAAATGTTGTCGGGAAACCATGGAATTTTATAAAGAAGTTTACGGTTAGTTGCGATCATTTATATATTTTTTCTCTAAATTTTGGGAATTAGCATTATCATTCCACCCTATAGTCTCAGTTGTTTATACAATATATTTTCATGGTATCATTTTTTAACAAACAAATAATAACTTGTATCGCCTGTATTAAAACAAGCAAAAGTTTTAAGTTTTTACAATATTATATTGAAAATTCAAGTATTAAGTCAGTCTTTTTATCCGGATCACAGTGGCATATCTTTATACGCCAGTGAATTCGCTTTTTACGCATCAGAAAAAGGGCATGATGTAGAGGTCATTACCGGGTATGGCTTTTATCCGCACTGGAAAAAACAAAAGGAAGACAGAAGAAGGCTTTTTTCAACAGAGTACAAAGGAAAAGTAAAGATTTTAAGGGGATATATTTATGTTCCTGCAAGGCCAACTACTTTCAAAAGGTCAATTCACGAGATTTCTTTAATATTTTCTGCAACTTTTAACCTCTTCCGTGCACAAAAACCAGATTTAGTAGTTGTCTTTACTACTCCTGTACTATTAGGATTTCTATCGGCGGTATTTAAAAACTTTTACAAATCCAAATTGGTTATAAATGTGCAGGATTTTCAAATTGAAGCCGCAACCGGGTTGGGAATGAGTAAACACAAATTTTTGTTTAACATTTTAAAGAAAGTTGAAAGAATTAGTTACAAACGCGCAGACCTCGTTACTTCAATTTCGTACAGTATGTATGAAATTTTAAAAAACTATAAAAATATCAATGAAAAGAAGATTGATTTTTGGCCTAACTGGATACAAAAAAATAATTATGCTTTAGCAATTGATAAAAAAGGTGTTTTTAGAAAAACGTACGGTATCTGTAATAATGATATAATTATTGCTTATGCTGGAAATGTTGGGCTAAAGCAAGGGCTGGAAATCTTGATTGATTTAGCAATAGTATATAAAGAAAATAGTCGATTTCGGTTTTTTGTTGTAGGCGAGGGTGCTTTTTTAGAAGCATTGATTAAATATGCTGATGACAAAGGTGTCAAAAATGTTTCCTTTCTTCCTTTATTAACTTCTTCTGATTATCTGTTTTTTTTAAATGACCTTGACGTTTTTTTTCTGCCTCAGAAAATGACAGAATTTGATGTGTATTTTCCATCCAAGTTATTAGGGTTAATGGCAGCAAGAAAGCTGATTTTATTGTCTGCTTATAAAGAATCTGAGTTGTATAAAACTATAAAACTTAATTCCATAGGCTATGTCACAGACTATGGAGATATGGAAGGACTAAAAACATGTATAAACGAAATATTAAACAATAAAGAAAAAAACAATCAGATTCAAAGAAATGCTGAAGAGTATGTCTCACAGTTTGAAAGAGATGTAGTTTTAGACAGAATTTTAGAAAAAATAACTAAACTATGAAATTTGAAAAGCTAATTGTAACAGGCGCTGCAGGTTTAATAGGAAGTGAAGTTGTTAGTTACTTTGCAGAGAGAGGGTGGGATGTAACAGGAATTGATAATAATATGAGAGCCGACTTTTTTGGAGAAGCTGGTGATACTACATGGAATGCTAAAAGATTACAGGCAAAGTATAAAAATTATGAACATCTGAATATTGATATACGGTCAAGAAAGGAATTAATAAATCTTATTAAGACTATAAAGCCTACTGCTATTGTGCACACTGCAGCTCAACCTAGTCACGATCTTGCTGCATCACGCCCCTTTGATGATTTTGATGTAAATGCGGTTGGTACTTTAAATTTATTAGAAGCGTTAAGACTTTATTCAACTTCAGTTCCGTTTGTTCACATGTCTACTAACAAAGTTTATGGAGATTCTCCTAATTCTTTAAAATTAATAGAGGGGGAAACAAGATGGGACTACGCAGATAAGGAATATTATAACGGAATAAAGGAAACTTTTACGATTGATCAGTCAAAGCATTCAATTTTTGGCGCATCAAAAGTAGCTGCAGACGTAATGGTTCAGGAATATGGAAGATATTTTAATATGCCAACCTGCTGTTTAAGAGGTGGTTGTTTGACCGGCCCTAATCATTCAGGAGTTGAATTACATGGCTTTCTTAGCTATTTGATAAAATGCAATATTATTGGAAAGAAATATACTATTCATGGTTATAAGGGTAAACAGGTTCGGGATAACATTCATTCGTATGATGTTACGAGATTTATTGAACAATTTATAAATAGTCCCAGATGTGCTGAAGTATATAATTTAGGAGGTGGAAGGGAAAATTCTGTTTCTATTCTGGAAGCTTTTGATTTAATATCCTCTATTTCAGGCAATTCGATGATTTATGAATACTCGGAAAAGAACAGGGAGGGAGACCATATTTGCTATATTTCAGATTTAACAAAAATGAAAGAACATTATCCTGACTGGAATATTACAAAAGATTTGAAAACGACCTTCGATGAAATTTATTTATCATGGACAAAAAGAATAAAAAGTGGATTGCTTAAGGAGGAAAACTTTCTAAATATTGTAGAAAGCCATAATGGAACTCACTAACATCTTAATTGAATATAATCTTTTGCACACTTTTGTTATTCCCGTTCAGTACTAAAAAAAAATAAACCCCGGAAAATATATTTGGCGTAATTGACAGAGTTTGATGTGAATAACCACCAGGATGACTTATAGATGTTTCATATATCTTCTGTCCTAAACTGTTTAAAAGTAAAATTTTATTAACTCCTTTAGCAGATTCATATAAATTTATGTTAATAATATTACCCCAAACTGGATTTGGATAAAAGAAAACTCCCTTTTGGCCTTTTTCTATAATAGCTTTCACTATTGGGCTATATTGTATTAACCCTGATTTAGTAACAACTTTTATTCTGTATGAGTTTTCAATTGAACCTGGATTAACATCTGTAAAAAAATTATTTTGAGCAGAAAACTTATTTCCGTTAGAAGTTGTCGTGCCTATTTGCGTAAACCATAAACCGTTTACTGATTTCTCAATATCATAGCGAAGAATATCTGTTTGAGTGAAAATGGTCCAATCAATTTCAATATTGCTGTTTTTGGGATAAGCTTTAATATTTGCAAAAACAACAGAAGGGGAACCGTTTGTACTGACTGAAATTGAATTTGAATTTACTGAAGTGAAATCATTTTGAATTGAACGAACGCGGTAATAATAATTGGTTCCAGGTAAAATATTTTTTATAATTAAAGAAGTATCATTTACAGAAGAATCCCGGTAACCAGGTAAAAAATTTCCGGTATTTCCAGTAACTATAATGTCGTCAATATTGCTTTCACCTGAGTTGTTAATAATGCCATCATTGAGATTTGTGTTTGTAACAAGAAGCCATCGTATATAAACAGAAAACTGATTGTCGCAGTCATTTGGTAAACTTAAACTGGATATTATTCCGGAAGTAAAATTATCGGCATTTGACACAACTGCCCCGGGAACATCTGTATAAGTTCCTTTTTCTCCGATCTTATATTGAACTTTGAAATGACGTGGCCCCATACTGCTCGATCTTTGAATAGAAGAGACTTTTACATTATAATAGTTTTGAGTATTGATATTAATTAACCAATATTTTTCCGCACTATTGGAATTCCAGCCGGTTGCCTTAGCTGTTTTTCCTCCGTTTCCAGGTGCAGTAAATGAAGGGTTATCTGTACCGAACACTGCTATGTTTTTACCTGCATTTTCTTGAATACCTGAACTGGTGGAATTGGTTCCTGATTCAAAATTCCAGGCTGTAACAGTAGTGTAGGATGCATCGTCCAAATAAGTCAATACATCGAGCTTATAAGCTGTGCAATTTTGTACACTTTTCCAATGTGCAGTAAAACTATTATCAGTGATAGCAGAAGCTTGAAGTGCTTCAGGAGTGCCGATCTCTTCAATCCGCCATTGCTGAATATCTGCCCCGCTATAATCAAATAAACTAATGGGCGATCCAGAAGAGTTCGTGGCAGCAGAGGCCTGAAGAACCTTAGAAAGGGTATGATTGACCAATGAAGTAAAAACATATAAGCCATTGGCAAGTTGTTCAATTTTATACTTTTGGCAATCATTATCAGACCATATCCACGTTTGTAAATTAGTGCCGTTAGAAGAGTTACAAAAGGGAACGTCAATAGACTGATTTCTTGGCTGATTGCTGATTTTATAATAGCCGTCTCCAACAGGCGATAGATCCCACTGCTGACAAAGGGAATTGTCATCAGAATTTTGAACTAATTGCTGAAGTGCAGGTTGAGCACAATTAACCGCGTCGAGTAACATGCCAGTGTTCTGGTTAATAATCTTATACCTGCCTGCAGAAATTAAATTACGGGTTATAATGGGCCAGCCGTCATCGGTAAATTTCAAGTCTGCGATGTCCAGTTTTGAATTTCCATTGTCATCACCATCATAGTAATGCATGGAAACGATGTTTCTTCCATTATCACGAAGTAATCCAAATTGTCCTGGTCCTATGTATCGTCCTGAAGATATTAAAACAGTTGTTCCGCCCCCTAATTCATTATTGCCTCTTAAGCTAATTCCGTTTTTGTCAAGGAAAGGACCCGTAGGACTTAAAGACCTGCCCGTTACAATGTAATATGTGCTGGAAGTGCCGCTGCAGCAACGGGCTCTGTTAGCAAATAAATAATAATAATTTCCCTCTTTTATAAGGCAGGATGCTTCCCAGGCAGCATAGTTTCCGCCTGCTACCCGGTTAAGTTTAGCACCTGACTTAACTTTTCCAGACAAAGCGTTTAATTCAATCACTCCTATTCCATCAGAAAAGGAGCCATAACTTAAATACACCTTTCCATCAGTATCCTCAAAAACAGAAGGATCTATTGCATTTATATCCAATGTTGAAGAAGATGAAATAACCAAACCTTGATCTGTCCATTTATAGTCATGGGAGTCCTGATCTAATGTTGGCGAAGTACACATGCCGATAACTGATGTAGGTGAACCCACTATTGAGCAGGCATAGTAGAGACAATACCGGTTATTTAATTTAATAATGTCGGGAGCCCAAAAAACGCCTTTGAAGGCAGGTACATAAGAATTAATCCAGGAAGGCCACGTGCCTTTTTCAAATACTAATTTGCTTGAGTATTTCCAATTAAATAAATCAGTAGAATTGAAAGCGTTAATTCCGTCGCCGGTTGTAAATCTCCAGTATTTATTACCCTCTTTTATGATTGATGATGGATCATGTGCCCAAATATCTCCAGATAAAGCTTTTCCCGAAGCAGGTAAGCAACAATAACTTATTGTAGAAATTATAATTAGATATATAGTTGTCTTTTTCATATTAACGCTGTCGAAATAATAAAACGTGAAAGGCGACAAAGAATATCTAAAATATGCCTTTTTTACAAATGATTATGAAACTGATAAAAAAGATAAAAATGTAATACAATTTCCTTTTTTTTAATTAAAAGTAAATATTATAAAAAAAGTTAAAACTAATAGCAATGATGATTTTTAAAATCATATTCAAGAATACGTTAACTTATGTAAAAGGCTTATAAGGACCTCTATAGTCACTCCCAATTTCATCTTATTACCCTACATTTGCGCCGGTTTAGAGGTACAACACTAAGTGTAAACTCTGACCCTTATTTTTGCTTAATTATCATACTTTTCAGTTGCCCAATGTGACTGAGTTGCGCGAAGCATGTAACAGTTACACCAAAGCTTCCTCTTTTTAATTTTCTTAAAATCAGCGGCTTCGGCACAATAGAAGGTGTTGCCAATGTAATAGCTTTTGAATGTTGCTATTAAAGAAAAGAAACAAGTAATGACACAACCTACTGAACATCGCTGGAATATACAGCCTAATACTTCCCTGCTTGATTTGAAATTTAAAGATGTTTGGGAATATCGGGATCTGCTGATGTTGCTGGTGCGACGTGACTTTATATCGTTTTATAAGCAGACTGTTCTTGGCCCGCTTTGGTTTTTTATTCAGCCTCTATTGCAAACACTTATGTTTACATTTGTATTTAGCAGAATGGCACGAATATCAACAGACGGGTTGCCTCCTGTTTTATTTTATCTTGCCGGTGTTACTGCCTGGAATTACTTTGCTGACTGTCTTACAAAAACCTCTACAGTATTCAGAGACAATGCTTACATTTTCGGAAAAGTGTATTTCCCCAGGCTTATTATGCCTTTGAGTATAGTAGTAAGTAATCTTGTTCGGTTTGGCGTGCAAATGCTTTTGTTTGTATTTGCAATGCTTTTTTTTTATGTTTTTAAAGGCGCTCCTTTTACACCTAATATTTATATCTTATTATTTCCTGTACTAGTATTTTTAATGGCTGCTTTAGGTTTAGGAGCCGGTATGATCATATCTGCACTCACAACCAAATATCGTGACCTTGCATTTCTTATCACTTTTGGTATTCAATTGCTTATGTATGCTACTACCGTGATATACCCATTGTCAAGTATAAAATCTGAATACCGGCCTTATGTAGAGGCAAACCCAATGACGGCTATCCTCGAGACTTTTCGTTTTGGATGTTTAGGAAAAGGCACTTTTAGCTGGACATCTCTTGGCTATACTTCTCTTATTACTTTGGCGATGCTGGTAATTGGTACATTGGTATTTAATAAGGTGGAAAAAGATTTTGTAGATACTGTGTAATCATAGACGTGATTATTTGAAATGCTAAAGTACAAATACAGGAACTTAACTATTACGAATGTCTGCAGCAATAAAAGTTGAAAATATATCGAAGGCTTACAGGTTAGGTGAAATAGGAACGGGTTCTTTATCTAATGATTTGCATAGGTGGTGGATAAAGCAGCGTGGAAAAGAAGATCCATATTTAACAATAGGAGAAGAAAATGTAAGAACAAGTAAGGGAACAGGTAACATTGTCTGGAGCCTGAAAGATATAAATTTTGAAATACAGCAGGGACAGGCAGTTGGTATAATTGGGCGCAATGGCGCAGGTAAAAGTACGCTGCTTAAAATACTTAGTAAGGTAACATCTCCTACTACCGGAAATATTTCTGGTGTTGGTCGCATAGCAAGCTTGCTTGAGGTTGGTACAGGCTTTCACCCTGAACTTACAGGAAGGGAAAATATATATCTTAATGGTGCTATACTCGGTATGCGCAAAAAAGAAATTACTCGGCACTTTGATGCCATAGTTGATTTCTCTGGTGTTGAAAGATATATTGATACCCCTGTTAAAAGATATAGCAGCGGCATGTATGTTCGCCTTGCTTTTGCGGTAGCTGCACATCTTGAATCTGAAATACTTATAATTGATGAGGTATTGGCTGTTGGCGATGCAGAGTTTCAGAAAAAGTGTCTGGGTAAAATGGATGAAGTGAGTAAAGGCGAAGGCAGAACGATACTTTTTGTTAGTCATAATATGGGAGCTATCAAAAACCTGTGCAGTAATGTTATAATCTTAAATAATGGAAAAGCAATATTTGAAGGTGGCGTAAACATTGGAATACAAAAATATATTGAAGCTAATAATAACAGAAAAACAACCCTTTACAAAAGAAAAAACAACGAAAACAGGATTTCTTATGTTGAGCAAATTGAGGTGACAGACAAAAGAGGGGTTAACCGGGAAGAATTTTCTTTTGAGGAAGAGGTAATAATAAGAAGCAGGATACATATAGATCCAACCCAACTTTCAGCAAAAGTTGGGTTTAAAGTTTTAGACAATCACGACAGGTGTGTTTTTACCACCGAAATTGACATTAAAGAGTTTGTGGAAAATGGAGGAATAGTTGATTTATTTACTGAAATACCAGCCAATGTATTAGTTCCTAACATTTATAAAATTCAATTTGGCATTCATATTCCTAATATGGAAATTATTGAACTGCTCGCTGATGTTGTGCATTTTACCATCTTAGAAACCGGTTCCGATTTTTTTCAATACTCCAATTACGACAATGGATGTGTGTTTGTTAATTGCTTATGGAGCAGTAAAACAAAGCTGATAAATGAATATTAAGATACCAGTATATCAACCTTCATTGCAGGGAAACGAAAAAAAATATGTAAATGAATGTTTAGATTCTACGTGGATTTCTTCAAAAGGAAAGTTTATAAATGAATTTGAAAACGCATTTTCAGAAAAAATAGATGTTAAACATGCTGCAACTGTTTGCAATGGTACTGTAGCTATCCATCTTGCTCTGCTTGCCTTAGGCATAGGAGAAGGCGACGAAGTTATAGTGCCTACTCTAACTTATATAGCCTCTGTCAACGCGATAACTTATACCGGCGCTACTCCCGTTTTTGTAGATTCGGTTATAACAGACTGGCAAATGGACCCAGACGATGTAGAAAGAAAAATTACATCAAAAACGAAAGCAATAATGGCTGTTCACCTTTATGGTCATCCCTGCAACATGGATAGCTTGAAGACAATTTGCAACAGCCATAACCTGTTTTTAATTGAAGACTGCGCCGAAGCTTTCGGCTCGTTGTATAAGGGAAAGCATGTGGGTACTTTTGGCAATATTTCTACTTTCAGTTTTTTTGGAAATAAAACCATTACAACAGGAGAAGGTGGAATGGTTGTTACAAACGACGAAACATTATTTGACAGGGCAAAGCATTTTAAAGGGCAGGGGCTTGCTATGCACCGGCAATACTGGCACGACGTAATAGGCTATAATTATAGAATGACCAATATATGCGCCGCCATAGGTTTAGCTCAGTTGGAACAGGCTGATACTTTCATTAACAGGAAAATTGAAATAGCAAACCGGTATAAATCAGCGCTGGCAGGTACTCCTGTTATTTTTCATAAAGAGCATGAAAATGTGAGGCACTCTTACTGGATGTGCTCCCTTTTAGTTATGGAACCGTCTCAAAGAGAAAAATTAAGGGAGCATCTGGCAATACAAGGTATCGAAACAAGACCTGTATTCTATCCTGTTCATACAATGCCTATGTATTCTCAAAAATTTCAAAAGCACTCTGTTGCCGAAGATATTGGCTGGCGAGGCATTAATATTCCAAGTTATCCGTCTATTACAGATTCTCATCTTTCAGATGTTATAAATGCAATACAATCTTTTTTTGGGTAATTGCATAACAGAGGTATTTTTTTTGAACCTTGCAGTAATGCTGCTATTAAACAGCCGTTGCAGCGGACACTTGTATAGTTTCATCTATAGTCAGTAAATAGAAACACACTTTGCTTAATATGGTTATAATAACTTCATAACACTTTCTTACAATCATTGGAAAAATATTTTACAATTATTCACGAAATCATACCTGAATTTAAGGCAGAAGACACTAAACTGCCGTTTGTAGCAGCAGCAATTGACAGCATAGATTTAGTAACCATACGGGTTGAATTTGAAAGAGAAATTGGAAAAACGATACCTGATTCACAATGGATGACATTCAACAAAATTTCTGATATTATTGAATACTGTCAAATTCAGGAAAATAAGTCTTTTTTAAAATTACAGAATAAAGCTGAAAAAGGAATAAGCAGGGAAATAACCATTGATATGCCGCAAATGGCTATAGAGGCATTGTCAGAAAACTGGTTATTTAAAGAGTTAGGTCAGCTTCACTGGCAAATGTTATGCGATGGTTTAAATACACCATCAGCGGATTTGAAAGATGAATTAGGAAACCGTTTATACGCCACTTTTGTAAGAATTAATATTCAAAGTAACGCAGCGTTAAATGAGTTTAAAGAAAATGAAAAACTGTTTATTGACGGCAAAATTAATCGTTATGGCAACAGTATGTACTATAGTAATATCTCTTTAAAATCACAAGACGCAATCATAAATGCAAACTTAATGACCAGTTTTTCAATCAGGAATAACGCTGATAATACAAAAATGGTAAAAAGTCAGCCAAATGGTTTGATGAACTCAATTGAAGAATTTGATTCAATGCCTCTTTTTGGCAAAGAATACAGGTTGCTTAAAAAAAAGGAATTGAAGGAAATAAAAATCAATAAAATTCACTTTAAGATACAAAATGATTTTATCTATGAAACTGTTTACAATATTAATCCATATTACGATTTAAACGGTGTAGGACTACTTTACTTTGCATCTTATCCAGTTATAAACGATGTGTGTGAAGCAGGATATTTCAATACTCTTGGAAATACTAATGGCAGGTGGGAGTTGAACTACTATTCAATATCAAGAGACATTTTTTATTTTGCAAATACTAATATAGCAGATGAAATAATATACAGGTTACACTCTTTCGAATTTTTTGAAAGTAACAGAGTAAAAATAAACAGCTCATTACACCGAAAAAGTGATGGTGTTATGATTACAAGGGTATTTGCTGTTAAATGTAAAAAAGTATGAAAAATGCTTACATATTTGGTGTTAGCGGACATAGTAATGTAATAGCTTCTATTATATATACAAAATATAAAAAAATATTTTTTATTCAAATAGATCAGCAATCGCATGATAACATAATAAATGAAGAAGATTTCTTCGGAAATATTGAGAATAATTATAACCAGGATGTTTTTATTGGAATAGGAGAAAATAAAATTAGAACAAGAGTTTATGAAAAATTAGTGGAAAAAGGTATTACTCCTGCAAATTGTATTGCTGATAATGCATTTATTGCTCACAATGCAGTTTTTGGAAATGGAGTGGTTATTTGCCCGGGGTGTGTAATCGGGGCGAAAGCAGTTATAGGGAATAATGCAATTGTGAATTCGCTATCAAGTGTTGATCATGATTGTGAATTAGGAGATAACAGCCAGGTTACAGCCGGGGTCACATTTGGAGGCTGGGCAAGAGCAGGTAAAAATTGTTTTTTTGGTATTAAGAGTGCAGTAGTACCAAGGATTACTGTTGGAGATAATTCAATAATAATGGCTGGCAGTTTAGTTCATAAAGACGTTCCCGAAAATGTAATGGTAGGCGGAGTTCCTGCAAGAATAATGAAGCAATTATAAATGTTGATTTGGTGTCTATAAATTTTAAGACATACTTTCTATAGTCAAATTGAACATTCTGATTTATATTCCTGACATGCAGCAGTCCTGGGGAGGAATAAGGCAATATGCTATTGGACTGCTTAAGGTTTTATCGGGTGATGACAAGAACAATTATTTTATTTATCATAATTACAATGACCCTGAAGTATTAAAACTAACAGCAGGAAGCAATGTTTTAAATGTTGTTACTGATGCGGATGTTAAGAATTTGGCCGCAAAAAAATGTGAAAGAGCAAAAGTAAAATTGGCGAATGCTTTTAAAAGGATAAAAATTGAACTGAAGTTCAAACCGGCGAATTATTTAAAGCGCCTTTGCAATAAATATTCTATTGATATTATTCACTGCCCTTATCAGTTTCTTCCGGTTATAAAAGGGGTAAAAGTAGTTATAACCATGCATGATGTGCAAGAGTTATACTTTCCTGAATATTTTTCTGCAGACGACCGCGCATACCGCGCAACTGCTTATTTAAAATTTTTGCGTCAAGCACAAAAAATTGTTGTAAGCTTCCAGCACGTAAAAGACGACCTGATTCGGTTTTTTGATATACCATCGTCTGGAATTGTAGTGAATTTGATAGACATAGGTAAGTTGTGGCTGGATGATTATACGATCAGCGATAAAGTAAATCTTGATTATTTGCAAATACCTGAAAGGTTTTTGTTTTATCCTGCTAATACATGGAAGCATAAAAATCACATTCGGCTGATTGAAGCATTGGCCTTTTTAAAAGATAATTGTAATATAAAAGTCAACGTTGTTTTTACTGGCCATCAGAATTTCCATTTTTCATCTATTATGAAACGGGTTGAGGAATTAATGCTTTCGGAACAGGTTTTTTTTCTTGGAATAGTAGATGAGAAAGTTCTTTATTCCCTTTATAAATCTTGTGTAGGGGTTGTTATAGCAACCACTTATGAAGCGGGAAGTTTTCCTCTTTTTGAGAGTATTCTTTTGCACGTGCCTGTAATATGCTCTAATGTTACATCATTGCCCGATACTATAAAAAACACCGATTTTGTTTTTAATCCGTTTTCTGCAGATGATATGTCAGCCAAAATAGAAAAATTATGGAACGATGATTTGTACAGAAACAGGTCTTTAGCAAATTCAACCCGCCTCATACCTGAATTACGAAAAGAGCGTGCCTTGCCTGTTTTTCAAAATATGTACAGATCGCTAAGTGCCTGATATGAGTACTTCATGTCCTAAAATTTCTATCATAACACCCAGTTATAATCAGGGTAAATTTATTGAAGAAACCATTTTGTCGGTTATAGGGCAAGGCTATCCAAACCTAGAATATATTATTATTGACGGAGGAAGTACTGATGAAACTATAGATATTATCAAGAAATATGAAGCAAATATTACTTACTGGATAAGTGAAAAGGATAGCGGACAAAGCAATGCAATTAATAAAGGATTTTTAAAAGCAACAGGCGATATTGTTGCATGGCTTAATAGTGATGATATGTACATGCCTAATTGCTTAACTAAAGTATCCTCCCTTTTACCCATAGATGAACCTTCGGTATTATTTGGTAACTGCATTCATTTTAAAGAAAGTGGCGATGACTTCATTTCATGGGGAAGCGATGTAGTTAATTATTCAAAAGCTGCAACTTTAGAAAATGTAGATTTTATAAGTCAGTCATCTTCCTTTTTTACAATGAAAGCCTGGAGCAAGGCAGGTAATGTGGATGAAAATCTTTATTACACATTGGACTGGGAATGGTTTCTTAGGGCAAAAAATAAAGATGTTCAGTTCCTTACTACTGCTGCATGTTTGTCGCTTTACAGGTTACATGAAAGCCATAAAAGTGGTGTGGGTGGCAAAAAAAGACAACTGGAGGTATTAGATGTTTACAAAAAGTATTCAAAGAGATATTCAGCTTTGTACCAAATGCTTATTAATGAAAACTTTGATACTTTAAATTTTAAAGGCAGAATAAAAAGAAAGAAACATAAATTGCTAAATAAGCCATTTAGTAAAATTGACCATTTGAGAATTAACAGTGCCAAGCTTTACAAAGATTACACAGATGAAGAAATAAAATTTTGTATGAATATGATGTAAGTGATGTTGAAATAGTAGAATCTTATGAGCAATCAGTTAAACAAGTTATCGGTAATTACTATCAATTATAACAATGCTAAGGGATTAGAAAAAACAATTGATAGTGTATGCTCACAAACGGCGAAAAATATAGAATACATTATAATTGACGGTGGTTCTGCAGATGAAAGTGTTAATGTTATAAGACAAAATATTCACAATGTAAAATATTGGATCAGTGAAAAAGACAGAGGTATCTATCATGCACAAAATAAAGGGATTGCACAGGCAACAGGGGAGTACCTGCTTTTTTTAAACAGCGGTGACACTTTTTCTAAAAATACGATTGTTGAAGAGGCACTAAATTATTCATTTGATAAGGATATTATTTATGGCAGTGTGTATTTAGATTTTGGAGAAGGCAAACGTACATTACAAGAATACCCTGAGAAAGTAACATTTAACTATTTTGTTAATAAAGGTTATCTGCCTCATTCTTCTGCCTTTATAAAAAAAGAACTTTTCAACAAAATTGGTTTGTACAATGAAAACTTCTCTATCATTTCTGATTGGGAATTTTTTGTAAAAGCAATCTTTTTGTATCAGGCGACTTACAAGAGAATACCAGTTGCTGTAAGTATTTTTTCAATTGGGGGTATTAGTACAAAACCTGAAGGTATAAGCAATGCTGAATTGGAGAAGGAGAAGGTTTTTCAGAAGTATTTTTCGGCAATAATTGAAGACTATAGAAATTTTCACAGTGAAAGGGATAAAATAAATTCGAACAGGTATATAAAAATTTTGAAACGGCTGCGTTTAGTTCCTCACCATTTTATAGTAATTTAAGATGATTAAGAAAATTTACAGACGCTTTTTACAGAAACTTTATTTTGACTTAAATGACATTTCAAGAAATGAACCTGTGTTTCCAGAATCAAAAAATATTAAAGTCGGTCCTAATTTTATAATTGGCAAATACAGAAATATTCATATTGAAGATGGGGCAGTGCTGGAAATTGATGAAAATGTTGGACTGAGAGAATTCTGCAATATTATCGTTCTAAAAGGCGCTACTTTAAAAATTGGCAAATACGTTTTTTGCAACAATTACTCTTCTATTAATTGTCTCGGAAAAATTACTATCGGCGACTATTCGCTAATTGGCGAAGGAGTAAAAATGTACGACCACATGCACGAATATACGTATAATAAAGACATTGGTGTATTAACTGTTGAAAGAACTGAATTTAAAACCGGTGAAATTAATATTGGTAAAAACGTATGGATAGCAAGTAATTCGATAATCCTGAAAGGAGTTACAATTGGTGACAATGTTATGATTGGAGCAAATAACTTAATATATAAATCCGTTCCTCCCAATACAACCATCAAGGCAAAAACAGATACTATAGTTGATTATTTTGGAAGTAAGTAGCAAGAAAATAGTTTATATATCTACTAACAGGTCGTGGAGCGGAAGTGAAGAGTTATGGTCACGGTCTGCTAAAGAATTAAGTGAAAAAGGGTTCTCCATTTCTATCATCACACGGTATAATCATCCTGAAATTGCCAAATTAAAAACTCCTCATTATTTCTATTCAGAGCAATTTCAAAAAAAATCAATTCTCAAAAGAATAATAGAAAAATTCTTCAAAGTTCAATTTGGAAATAAAGATGTAATAGCTGAAATTTTAAAAAAAGAAAAGCCTCAACTTGTCATTCTTTCACAGGGTAATAATATCGATGAAGATGGAATTATGTTATGTTGTAAAAACCTCAAAATACCTTATGTTACAATTACACACCTTGTATCAGAGTACTTTTTTTTGAATGTAAATAATAACAACTTGCTTAGGTACCAGCAAGGATATTTGCACGCTTTGCAAAACTTTTTCGTATCAGAGCCAAACCTGCAGTTGAATAATTTCATGCTTGCATCTGACTTTTCAAATACAGAAGTTATACATAATCCTATCAAGATAAAAAATGCTGACGTTCCTGCTTATCCTAAAGCGGATAATTTTTATAAAGTTGCCCTTGTAGGACGTGTTGAATGTTTTCATAAAGGTTACGATTTGTTGATCAAGTTAGCTGATAAGAAAAAATGGAAAGAGCGTTCTATTCATTTTAATATTTATGGCGAAGGTCCGCATACCACTGTTTTGCAAGCTAATATTAAACGCTTAAAATTGAAGAATCTAACTCTAAAAGGACACGTAAACAATATTGATGAAGTGTGGAAGGAAAACCATATTCTTTTTATGCCTTCAAGAATGGAAGGTCAGGCCTTGGCATTAACAGAAGCAATGTTTTGTAACAGGGCGGCAATTGTTACAAATGTGGGAGGTGCATCAGAATTAATAAGCGATGGATACAACGGGTTTATTGCAGTATTTCCTTCCATAGAAAGCTTAGACAATACTTTAGAAAGGGCGTGGACTAAAAGATTTGATTGGCAACAATTAGGGCTAAATGCAGGTAAAACTATCAGAACTGATTATCCCGCAGACCCTGTTGGTATTTTTAACGATAAAATCAGCAAGTATCTCAATTGAAATAAAGCTTGTATGCCAAATTTAAGAAAAAGAAAAAAGGCAGATTGATACACAAACAGAAGTAAGATGATAAAAAAATTTATTCCTTCAGTAATAAAAAGCAAGTTTAGAAATGCGGTTTTGTCTATTCTTAACCGTGACAACAGAATTCCTGAAATGGAAAAGAGAATTAATCGTTTAAGTATTCTGGTTAATTCTTTGTATCCTGAAAAAATCATTTTCTCAGAAGGAATGGACAGGATATTTGAGAAATTTTGCCATGAAAAGGGAATAGCTTCGTTAAACAAAAGCATTGCGAAGAATGATTTAATGTTTCATTTTGTGCTGCATGTTTACTCAAATATCAACAGAACGCTTTATTACTATTTAGATAAAGGCTTTCGCCAAACGCAAATATGTCTTTCATTAATAAAATCATATCTGCAGCAAGAGCCTGATTCTTTATTTGACTTTGCCTGTGGTCACGGAAACCAAACCCGTTTTTTTGTAACTAAATTTCCCCCCGAAGCTATCACAGTGTCTGATATAAAAGAATCTGCTGTTGAGTTTCAAAAAAAGGAATTTGGAGTAAATGGTATAGTATCAAGCTTTGTTCCTGAAGATTTTCATATTACTAGGAAGTTCGATTTTATTCTGGTAAGTTCTTTATTCAGTCATTTAAATGAAGACTTATTTGTAAGGTGGCTAAAGGTTTTATACAACCTGGTTTCTGATAAAGGCATTTTGCTTATCTCCACTCATGGACAGCATCCTGAAAATCAATCACAGGAGTTTTTATATAAAAAAAGCAGTGAAGATTCGATGTTTTTTGAATTTGAAGACAGCATAACAAACACTGATAATTATGGCTCAACCTTTATTTCTGAGAACTATTTTTTCAAGTTGTTAAAAGATGCCTCCATTCCTCAAAGTTATTGTGTCAGGTATGCTCAACTGTGGGAAGGCCAGGATTTATATGTATTAGCTAAAAAAAACATTGAAAGAGTTGAACTATAATTCCGGTCTAAAAATTCTTTTTATTTCTCATGAAGCCACCCGTACAGGTGCTCCTGTTGTTTTATTAAGTTTTTTGCGCTGGCTTAAGAAAAACAGTAATATAGCTTTCGACATCTTGTTGCTTAAAGATGGTTCGCTTAAAAAAGATTTTGAGGAAATTGCCAATACTTATTTCATTCCTTTTGAGTACAAATATAATATAGCCAATAAAGTTAAAAGAAGACTTCATCCTGAACTATCTGATGAATACAAAATTTCTGAGGTAGTTAATAAATTTAAGAAAAGAAGTTATTCGCTTATTTATGGTAACACGATACTTAGTTTACCATGGCTGTTGCAATTTAAAAAGTCCGTCAATATAAAGGTTGTCTGTGCAATTCATGAGTTATCATGGGTTATAGAAAATTATTATAGTAGGGAGTATGTGCAGCAGGAATTAAAAAATGTAGATTTAATTCTTGCAGGTTCAAAAGCTGTAGGC
>CAXUMK010000004.1:21398-36252 GCA_964251885.1 uncultured Segetibacter sp.
TTTAAAATACCTGCGGAAAAAATAGAAATTATTCATGCATTTATTGATACAAATATTTCCATTGATAAAAGTTCTTCTGCTTTAAGGCAGGAATTGAAAATAAAAGACAGTGAATTAATAATTGGGGGATTAGCTACACCTGACTTACGTAAAGGGATAGACATGATTATTCCTCTTGCTGTTAAGCTAAAAAATACTGATATTGCCTTTAAAATTATTTGGGTAGGAGGTCTTGCAAGTGATAATACAATCAAGATAATTAAACAGGATGCAAAAAAGTGTGGAGTAGAAGATCATATAATATTCATAGAAAACACTTCTACCCCTGATGATTATATAAATGTATTTGATGTGTTCGTTTTACTTTCAAGAGAAGACCCTTTTCCGCTGGTGTTGCTGTCTGCTGCTAATCTAATGAAAACTATAATTGCATTTGATAAAAGTGGCGGTGCGCCTGAGTTATTAAATGAAGGTGTTGGTTTTCTTGCGCCTTATTTGAATACTGATGCAGTTGCTGACATAATTTCCGCTCTTTATCATAATTCTGAAAAGATTAAAGAGATGGGGGAGAGAGCCCGGGAAAAGGTTCAAAGAGAATTTAGTGCTGACGTTATACCTGCACAGGTATTAAAATTATTACAGAATTTGTAAGCACAAATGGCAATCCATTTCTAAAATTTCCTAATTTTTTTGAGTAGGCATATTGAGAATTGCTTAACTCTAACCTGTCATTGCAGAGGTTTGAGACTAATCACAAACCTTCTTGGTTTTTTTAAATTGGCCATACTTTTACGACAAATCTATTTTAGCTTTTCTCTGCTATTAAAGATTAAGTCTGAGGTTTTATAAGTTATGAAGCAAGAATTTTCATTTATTTTAATTGGCGCCGGAGGTTTTATAGATTCAGCATTTTCTAATTTTCTTAAGCACAATAACTACCAGGTTTTTGATGTTTTCAGAAGACAAATTTCAGGGATTGAATCAGACTTTCATTTCATTTCTGATTTACTGAAGACTAAATATAAACACCTGATTATAGTTGACTTTGCTTACACTTCTGTACCTAATTCAAGTTTTAAAGATCCTGTGAGAGATTATTCTGAAAATTTATATAATGTTATCAGGCATTTTGAATTTGTAAAACAACTGCCTAAAGCCACATATATTTATATCTCCTCTGGTTGTACCGTTTATGGAAATTCTGATAAGCATCAGCCCATCGATAAAAGTCATTCAAATACTCCTCTTTCTCCTTATGGTATTATCAAGCTTGCATGCGAAAAGTAATGCTGATGTATAAAGAGGTTTATGGGCTTGATGTAAAAATCGTTAGGCCTTCTAATATTACGGACCTGGACAAAAACCTTTCCGTGGTCAGGGAATTATCGCAACTGTCATAGCAAAAATCCTTAAAAATAAGTCAATTCAAATATTGGCGATGGATTACAGGTAAGGGTTTATTTGTATATAGATGATTTGCACTGTATCGTTTGATATAATTAAATTTGGTAAAAACGGAACAATTTATAATACAGGCTCGGGTGCGGGTTATACCATAAACAATGTGTTAGAAAATATTAAGACACTTCTTGAAGCACCTCTTTCTATAGAGTATTTACCTTTCAGACCGTTTGATGTTCGTTATAATGTTTTGAACTCTTCTGCAGTTTCTTCCCTAAATAACTGGTCTCCATCTGTTTCTTTGAAAGATGGTTTACAAACTACAATTGAATGGATTCAAGATTTAAAATAGTAGCGATAAATTGACAGGAGAAGCTTTTGCAATGAGTGCTTCGGTTTCTGTGATCATCCCCAATTATAACCATGCATTATTTCTAAAACAGCGAATTGATTCTGTATTAAACCAGACCTGGCAAGATTTTGAAGTAATTATTTTAGATGATTGCTCTACTGATAATAGCAAAGAAGTAATTGAAGCTTACAGGAACCATTCAAAAATAAAGCACATTGTTTATAACCGAATAAACAGCGGAAGCACTTTTAAACAGTGGCAAAAAGGTATTGAGCTTGCAAGTGCGAAATATATATGGATTGCAGAAAGTGATGATTTTGCTGATAAAACCTTCCTTCATACACTCATACAACCTTTTTTTTCATATCCTGATTTGATTTTGTCTTATTCCCAATCAATGATGGTAGATGAAAGCGGCAAACCACAAGGATTGTCAGAGTGGGCAGATCCTCTTGATGCTTTTAAGTGGAAACATGACTACATTGAGCAAACATTAGTCGAAATTGACAAGTACCTTAGTTTTAGAAATATCATTGTAAATGCAAGTGCAGTTGTATTTAGAAAACCAACAGACATTGACATTCTGCAAGAGTCAACTAAAATGAAAATGTTAGGTGATTGGTTGTTTTGGAGAAAATTGCTTAACAGAAAAGGCAGAGTTGCCTTTTTTTCTTCTCCGCTTAATTTTTTTCGTATACATCCGCATACAACAAGGTCTGCAACCACTGAAGAAAAAGAGCTAACGCGAATGAGAGAATACCATTGCTTAATTGTTCCCCGTTTTTTAAGTGTAGTTGATAGCCGCTACGATTGGATGATAGAGGAATGGTTCAGAAACAGAAAAGTGCTTAAAAATTCACGTCACTTTTACTTCCCTGATGTTCCTTTTGTTCTTAAAATAAGGTTCCTGAAAATTACGGCTGGAAAAATTAAAAGAAAATTGAATTGTAACCATTATTCTTTATAGTAAAAAGAGTAACAAGAATATTCGTAAACTAAAATTATGACTACTGATTTAAATCAAAATATAAATAGTAAAATACACATTGCTTTAGCCTTAGATAAAACCTACGTTGTTCATGTTTTTGCTTTACTGACTTCCATTTTTTTTAATAATAAAAAAAACTACTTTTTTTTTCATGTAATTGCAACGGGAGTAAGTGATATTGAAAAAGAAAAAATAATTGAGTACATAACTAAAAACAAAGCAGAAGTTATTTTTTATTCTATTGATGAAGACGAGTTAAGAAAAAGGTTTTTTATACATTCCCATTATTCTGTAGCTACGTACTACCGTTTATTTTTCCCCTCGTTAATTAACGCTGCAATAAGCAAGCTTTTATACATAGACTGTGATACGGTAGTTATTGGCGACCTAAAGCAATTGTATAGTATTGATATTGGAAATGCTCCATTAGCGGCTGCTTCAGACCCAATTTTACTCGTTCGTGAAGAACTGGGTATCTATAAAACAGAAGATTATTTTAATGCAGGGGTAATGTTAATTCATCTTCAAAACTGGAGAAATCAAAGAGTAACCGAGAATGCAATGAAATTTCTTGCTAACAACCCTGATAAGACTGCCTTATTGTTAGAGCAGGATGCATTAAATGCTACGCTTATTAGCAAATGGTACAGGATTGACAGAAAATATAATTTTACATGGCTTGCTGAATACCTGCAAATACCAACTAAAGAATTGCTTAAAGAGGTTGTTATCGTTCACTACATAACTGAAAATAAACCCTGGCGATCTTTAACCAGGAATAAATTTCGCTACCTCTATCATTATTATTTAAAAAAATCTCCAAAAGCGACTGAAAAAAAATATGTCGATTTCAGATGGAGTAGAAAAGATATTTGGGTTTTCATCCGCATTAGATTGAAAGAATTTTATTTTGACAATAAAATCAATAAGATATTTCCTATAAAAAGATTTATGGAAGTATCGAATGTTTATTAAAAAAAGAAGATAGATGTAGAGATAAAATGAAAACCCAAAGCTTCAACTTACTTCTCTGTATTAAATCTTGCTAAAAGGCTTTATTATACTAACCAACATTGGCTTAGAATTTTCTATTTATGAAAGTCGTATTATTAGCCGGAGGCTTAGGCACCCGTCTCTCTGAAGAAACTTACTTAAGGCCAAAGCCAATGGTTGAAATTGGAGGAATGCCGATTGTGTGGCATATTATGAAAATATATTCTTATTACGGGTTTAACGATTTTATAGTGTGCCTGGGTTATAAAGGGTATGTCATAAAAGAATACTTTGCCAATTACTTTTTACATAAATCAGATGTTACGCTTAATCTTAAGGATAATTTAATGAAGGTTCACGATTCTCAGGCAGAACCATGGAATATTACTTTAATAGATACAGGAGTGAATACAATGACCGGTGGCAGGATTAAAAGAATTCAAAAACATGTTGGAGATGAACCTTTTTTACTGACATACGGGGATGGTGTAGGAGATATTGATATTATAAAGTCTGTTGAGTTTCATAAGCAGCAACAGCGTTATTGCACTGTAACGGCTGTTCAGCCTGGGGGCCGTTTTGGAGCTTTGAATATTGATGAAAATTCAAACGTTACTTCTTTTTTAGAAAAACCCAAAGGCGACGGTTCCTGGATAAATGGAGGTTATTTTGTTTGTGAACCGAATGTATTTGAGTATATAAAAGAGGATGCGACATTATGGGAAAAGGAACCAATGGAAAAACTGGCGGCAGAAGATCAGTTGAGTGCATTTAAGCATGATGGTTTTTGGAAACCGATGGATACTTTACGAGATAAAAATGAATTGGAAAGTGAGTGGCAAAGCGGACAAGCTCGCTGGAAGAAATGGTGATAGGTTTTGAAGGAGCAGAGTAAGGTAATTTTTAATTGTAATAAATAGAAAATAATGAAGTTCCTAATAACCGGCAACATGGCTTATGTAGGCTCTGTCTTAACTGCAAGCCTTCGTAAAAAATATCCTGATTGTGAAATAACCGGTTTTGATAGCGGTTTTTTTGCATCTTGTGTTTTAGATAGAAACCAGTTTCCGGAAAGCAAAGTAGACAAACAATATTTTGGCGATGTAAGAGCTTTTCCGGCAGAAATATTGAAAGGTATTGATGCGGTTGTGCATTTGGCTGCTATTTCTAATGACCCGATGGGAAAGGAGTTTGAGAAGGTTACAGATGATATAAATTACCAGCAAACAATTGACATAGCAAAAAAGGCAAAAGAAGCTGGTGTTAAGAATTTTGTTTTTGCTTCCAGTTGCAGTGTGTATGGCTTTGCAAGCGATTATCCTAAAACAGAAAAAGACGAAGTAAATCCGCTAACAGCTTATGCGAAATCAAAAATTGATTCTGAAAAAGGATTACAAGCCCTTGCTAATGATAGTTTCATAATTACCTGTTTACGATTTGCTACTGCATGTGGAATGAGCCCACGCTTAAGGCTCGACCTTGTATTAAATGATTTTGTCGCCAGCGCTTTAAGCCTTGGCAAAATATCCATTCTCAGTGATGGTACACCGTGGCGACCTTTGATTGATGTGCACGACATGTACCGGGCAATAGACTGGGCATCACAAAGAAAGAGTGATAACGGTGGAAATTTTTTGGTTGTTAATGGGGGATTTAATAATGGCAATTATATGGTAAAGCAATTGGCAGAAGCTGTGAAAGAGCAACTGCCTCTTACTTCTATAGAAATAAATACAAATGCTGCTCCGGATAAGAGATCTTATAAAGTAGATTTTTCTTTGTTTAAAGCTCTTGCTCCTGATTTTCAACCGGAGTATGATCTTAAAAAATCTATTTCATCACTTATTGAGGGCTTGCAGAAAACAGGGTTTAATGATGGTGATTTCAGGAACTCTTATTTAATACGATTGAATGTTTTAAAAGACCTGAAAGCTGAACGGATTTTGGACGAGAACCTTTTCTTCAATTAATTAAGTATTTTCATAATGACGGCACAAAAAGCCCAAATGACGGCACAAGAAATAAAAGATCAGATACTTTCGCTTACAAAACAGTTTTCAAAATTAGCTCACCAGGCCAACAGGCCAGGCTTTGAAAGCAGCGAAGTAAAACCTGACTTCAAAGAGGGCAATACAATTCCTTATGCAGGACGGGTTTTCGATGAAAACGAGGTAGTCGCAGCAGTAGGCTCAACGCTTGATTTTTGGCTTACGCTTGGTAAAAACGGTGATGCATTTGAAAAACAATTAGCCCGGTTTTTAAGGGTCAGGCATTCTATTTTAGCTAATTCAGGCTCATCTGCCAATTTATTAGCTGTAGCTGCATTGTCCAGTTATAAGCTCGAAGACAGGCAGGTAAAACACGGCGATGAAATAATTACCGTTGCTGCCGGATTTCCTACAACTGTTGCTCCAATGGTGCAGAATGGTTTTGTTCCGGTTTTTATTGATAATGATCCTGATAATTTGAACGGAGATGTAAGCAAACTGGAAGAGGCGTATAAGGAAGGTAAAACCAAAGCCATTATGATGGCTCATACACTTGGTAACCCATTTGATCTCGATACTGTTAAAAAGTTTTGCGACAAGTATAAACTATGGCTGATCGAAGATAACTGCGATGCACTTGGCTCATTATATAACGAAAAACTCACTGGTTCTTTTGGTGATCTTTCAACACAATCTTTTTACCCACCACATCATTTGACATTAGGTGAAGGTGGTGCCGTAAATGTTGTAAAAGATGCCAAACTAAAAGTAATTATTGAAAGCTTCAGAGACTGGGGCCGCGATTGCTGGTGTGCCAGTGGTTGCGATAATACCTGCGGCAAGAGGTTCGACTGGCAGTTGGGTGAATTACCCGAAGGTTACGATCACAAATTCACCTACTCTCACCTTGGATATAACATCAAACCGCTCGACATGCAGGCAGCGATAGGTATTGAGCAGTTGAAGAAACTACCATCTTTCATCCAGGCAAGAATTGACAACTGGGAATACTTACGGAAAGGTCTGGATGATTTAAATGAATATTTTACTTTCATGCTTCCTACACATGCAACTGCATGGACGCCTGAAGGATTTTCGTGGGATCAATCAGGTAATAAAACAACACCATCGTGGTTTGGTTTTATGATAAGGACTCGTCCTTCTGCACCTTTCAGTAAGTTTGATTTGTCGCGGCACCTTGATGAAATGAAGATAGGAAACAGGAATTTGTTTGGGGGCAATTTAACCCGGCAGCCCGCATTTATAAACCTTAGAAATGAAAGACCCGGAAGCTACAGGGTTGTTGGAAATCTTACTGGGGCCGACACTATCATGAATGAAGCTTTATTCATTGGTACCTATCCTGGTTTAACAAAATCAATGCTTGATTACATTATTGATGTGATTCATGCTTTTGCAAAATCATATTAGCCTGAAGGTATTTTTAAAACCAGCATTGGTATTTCATAGCTTCATCGTTGCGTCGCAATCCGTTCATCTGAAAGTAATTCTATTTAGCTTTTTTTAAGTAGTGTATTTATAGTGGTGCCACACCTCGGAGGTGTGGCACCACTTGATTGGAACGACAAAAAGTTGCACGAAGATGTACGGTACAAGTGAGTGACACAACAATGCCGATAGAACCTTCGCTGCTTGTCCCCCAAACTTATCTTAACGCCAGGAATTGTTGAAGCCCTTTGATGAAAAGAATTAGCGAAACGGATTTAAACCACATACTTACTAAAACAAAAGACATTTGGGAGCCGATTAAAAACAAATCTATTTTCCTGACTGGTGGTACCGGCTTCTTTGGAAAATGGTTATTGGAAAGTTTTATTTATATTAATCAACAACTGCAATTAAGTTCATCCATTACTGTTCTAACACGTAACCCTGAAAGCTTTTTGAAAGCATTCCCCTTTTATAGGAATGAAGCATCAGTAAAATTTATAAAAGGAGATATTTTAAGCTTTGATTTTCCTTCAGGCGATTTTGATTATATCATTCATGCAGCAACTGAAGCCGATGCTGCGTTAAACGACTCTCAGCCAATGTTAATGCTGGATACCATAACAGTTGGAACGAGAAGGGTGTTGGACTTTGCAAGACAAAAATTAGTCAAATCATTTTTGTTTACCAGTTCAGGTGCAGTTTATGGAAAGCAACCGGAAACAGTTACTCATATTAAAGAATCGGAAAGTTTTCCTGTAGATATCAATAATCCCCATTCAGCTTATGCAGAGGGAAAAAGATTAGCAGAGCTGTATTGCTCTATCTATCATTCGCATTATAAATTATCTGTAAAAATTGCACGTTGCTTTGCATTCGTTGGACCTTATTTACCTCTTAATAAACATTTTGCAGTTGGTAATTTTATAATGGATGCTCTTAATAAAGAAGAGATAGTTATAAAAGGCGATGGCACTCCTTATCGCTCTTACTTATATGCTGCAGATCTTATTATCTGGTTATGGACAATTTTGTTAAAAGGTGAGAATAATGTTCCTTATAATGTTGGCTCTGATCAAGATTATAATTTAAAAGCTGTCGCAGAAACAGTTGCTGCATTAACACCAGGAATTGCTGTAAAAGTATTGTCAAAAAAAGATCCATTAAAACCGGTCGAACGATATGTACCTGATATATCTCTTGCAAGAGCAAAACTGGGGGTTGAGGTATATTTCAATTTAATTGAATCTATAAAAAAAACTAAAAATTTCTATACTGCTGATGAAGTTGTCTAATTACATATTTTCTTATTTACAGGAAAAAGGAATAGATACTGTCTTCCTGGTAACGGGTGGAGGCGCCATGCACTTAAATGATGCAATAGGACGTGTAGAAGGAATGAAATATGTGTGTAATCACCACGAGCAGGCCTCTTCAATGGCGGCTGAAGGTTATGCAAGAGTAGCAAATAAACCGGCAATTTTAAACGTAACAACAGGGCCAGGAGCAATTAATGCATTAAACGGTGTGTTTGGTGCATTTACCGATTCTATACCTATGATAGTTATTTCAGGGCAGGTAAAACGAGAAACAATGCTATCAAGTTACAATATACCTGGTTTGCGTCAATTGGGTGACCAGGAAGTGGAAATTGTTCCAATGGTAAAAGGAATTACAAAATATGCTGTAACCGTTACTGATCCGTCCACTATAAAATATCATCTTGAAAAAGCATTGTATTTAGCAACGCATGGAAGGCCGGGACCTTGCTGGTTGGATATACCTGTTGATGTGCAATCGGCAATGATTAATGAAAATGAAATTGAGGGTTTTGATGTTGGAGAAATTGAACAGCTTGACAACTTTCAGTTAGACAACGATGTATTACAGGTAATCGAAAAAATTAAGTCAGCCGAAAGACCTGTTATTATTGGAAGTACGGGAATTCGTCTGGCTAATGCAATAGAAGAATTTCAACAGTTTATAGAGCTTTCTGGTTTGCCCGCTGTAACCGCATGGTCACATGATGTTATTCATTCAGACCATCCGCAATACATAGGGAAGCAAGGTTCGATTGGAGACAGAGCAGGAAACTTTACTGTTCAGAATGCAGATGTATTGTTTATGATTGGCAGCCGAATGCCGATCAGGCAAGTGAGTTACAACTGGGAAAACTTTGCACCTTCAGCTTATAAGATTCATGTTGATATTGACAAGGCAGAATTGATAAAGCCAACCATGAAAACCGATTTGCCTTTGCAATACGATGCTAAAGAATTTTTGGAGACTTTAATAGAATCTCTTCAAAAGGATAAAGAGTATAATAAGAATAAATTTGAAAATTGGTTAAACTGGTGTGTTGAAAGAAAGAAGAAGTATCCCACTGTTTTACCTCATCATAAAAATCCTGAAAGACCAATTAATGCATATTATTTTATTTCTGAACTGCAAAAACGGTTAACAGGAAACGATATAATCGCCTGCGGAGATGCAACAGCTTGTATCGTTACTTTTCAAACCTCACAGATAAAGAAAGGACAGCAATTGTTCAGCAATTCCGGATCAGCTTCTATGGGTTTTGATCTTCCTGCTGCAATAGGCGCAGCTACTGCAGCGCCACAAAAAAGAGTGATTTGTCTTGCAGGAGATGGAAGTATTCAAATGAATATTCAGGAGTTGCAAACCGTGGCTTATCATAAATGGAACATGAAGATTTTTGTGCTGGATAACAATGGCTATCTCTCTATAAAATCAACTCAAAACAGTTTTTTCGAGTTATCAATAGGCACTCATCCTGAAAGTGGCGTATCATTTCCTGATATGGAAAAAATTGGAAATGCTTATGGTATTCCTTCCTTTACAATTAAAGACTTTGATTTTGGCAAGCAGTTAGATGAAGTTTTGGCAATGGAAGGCCCGGTATTGTGTAATGTAAAACTTGACCAGGAACAGGTATTTGAGCCTAAGTTAAGTTCAAGACAATTACCAGATGGAAAAATGGTATCGGCTTCGCTTGAAGATATGTTCCCATTTTTAAGCGCTGAAGAGCTTGCATCTAACATGATTGTAAAAGACAAAGCAACCTAATTTTGGACTTGCTGCAGGTCGATGCTGTTTTATTAGACTTTAATGGAACAGTGACTGATTCTTATCCGGGAATACAGCAGGCTTTTGATAAAGCTTACTTTCTTACTTATTCTATGGTTAACGAGGTTTCTATCCAGTCTCATATAGGTCCACCAATAGATAAAATACTAGTTAGTGTTAACAACGAAACAGATGCGGTAAAATTGAGATATTCGTTAACTTTTTTAAGAATAAGTACGATACTGAAGCCTTTAAATCTTCTTTTTTGTACGATGGAATGACAAAAGTGTTGGAATATCTTGTTGAAAAAGGTGTTAAACTGTTCATTGTAACGAAAAAAAGAGAAAAACCTACTAAATTAATAATTGACTATCTCCCTATAAGTCATTTTTTTTCCGGTATTTACTGTAGCGATACTAAACAGCATTATAAATCAAAGGCAAACATAGTGCAGGACGTTTTAATGATGGAAGATTTAAACGCAGCCCGATGTGTATTTATAGGCGACACAGAACAGGATAGAATTGCCGCTGAATCAAATAAGACTGCCTTTATATATGCAGCTTACGGTTATGGAAATCTGCAGAATACAGAGAGAAGTATAACTATGCCAACTGAAACTTTAAATTTTATTAATTATAAAGATGATGGAAAATAAGAACCAGATTTTTGAAGACCTTTTTGTATTAGAAATAGCGAACAATCATTGGGGAAGTGTAGAGAGAGGCCTGAAAATAATAGAACAATTTTCGCAGGTTGTAAGATTTAACAGTGTGAAAGCAGCTTTAAAACTGCAGTTTAGAGATGTTGACAATTTTATACATAAAGATTTTAGAGACCGGTCAGATATTCGTTATATAAAAAAAACGTCAGACACTAAAATGTCTAAAAATCAATACAGAACTTTAATCAGAGCTATCAGGGATAATGGCTGCATTCCCATGTCAACTCCTTTCGATGAGGCCTCTGTTGACCTTTGTGAAGAGCTTGACCTTCCCATCATCAAGATTGCCAGTTCAGACCTAAACGACTGGCCATTGATTGAAAGGATCGCCAAAACCAAAAAGCCTGTTATTGTATCTACCGGTGGAGCTTCTTTAAAAGACATGGATGATTTTGTAACATTCTTTACCCGAAGGAATATTCCCATTTCTGTCAATCATTGCGTATCCATTTATCCATCTGAAGACAACGAACTGGAGCTAAACCAAATTGACTTTCTTAAAAATCGTTACCCCGACCTTGTTATTGGCTTTTCAAGTCATGAATACCACGATTGGAACAATTCTATGCTAATAGCGTATGCGAAAGGCGCACGCACTTTTGAGCGGCATATTGATATAGAATTTGAAGGTGTTCCTGTTTCTCCCTATTGCTCTACACCAGAAAATGCAGACACATGGTTTAAGTCCTTCAACAAGGCCAAAGAAATGTGCGGGGCACCTCCAAGCGCTAAGAGAAATCCGCCGGAAAAAGAAATAAAATATTTAGATGCTTTGGTGAGAGGTGTTTACGCAAGGCACGACTTAGCAAAGGGTTATGTAATAGACCATCAAAATTTCGACCGCGATTTTTACATGGCCATCCCGTTGCAAAAGGGCCAGCTATCATGCAGGGAAGTAAAAAATGGAGAAATTCTCGTAAATGATATAGCAGCAGATACGGCAGTTAAAATTGATGATATTGATTCTCCTTATGCAAGAATTGGGTCACTTAAAAAATTGATTTACGAGAGAGGAATTTAAGTTTTAACAGCGGATATGCGAAGTGCTCAGCAGAATTAAGAAAAGTACAAGTGAGTGACACAACGAAGCATAATAGTAGCATTGAAGCTAAGTACAAAAAAAGATGTTTTGTAAAAAACCGCAGTACGACTTTCAAAATGAAATTGAGGAGGTCTTAGTTTTTAAATTATGCTTTTAACAATCGCAATACCTACTTATAACAGGCCTGATAAAATTAAGAATACAGTTGCACGACTTCTTCCTCAATTAAATGCAGACGTAAAAATATTAATACTTGATAATTGCTCTGACATTGCTGTTAAAGATCATCTTGAAAAGGAAATAGGAATTGAAGTATCAGAGAAGGTTGAAGTAGTAAGAAATAGGGTAAACATTGGTGCAGATTCTAACTTTCAAAGGTGCTTTGAACTATGTAACACTCCTTATATATGGATGCCGGGTGATGATGATGACCTGGAAAAGAATGCAGTTGAATTGATTTTGGGTGAATTGGAAAAGTACAAAGATGATGACTTAATAGGAATAAATTTTAACTCTGACTGTAATACCGTTACAAGAACAGCACCTGTTATTATCAGCAGCATAGGTGATCTTGCAAATAAGTTAGACCACTTTGGAAACTGGCTGTTTATCTCAACATCTGTATATAAAACAGAAGAGTACCTGAAGCATGTAAGGTACCAGGCGTGGGGGGCATACAGTATGGCTTCGCAATTGGTGCCGCCAATGATTGCTATAAGTAAGAATAAGACATTCATTTTATCTGAAAAATATATAGTAACAAATATTAAAGCTAAAGAAGATGATCCCGGGGGCAAGTGGTCTAATTTTCAACTTGCATTAAGCTTACCTACTCTTGTAGAAGCGCCAGTTGGATTTAAAAAAGATGAATTTAGAAAGTTTGGAAAAAAATTAGAAACATGGATAGGCCTTTATCCAGGGGATGCTTTATATATCATTATAAAGTCTGTTGATTACAATATTGGTCTTGTTGACGATTATCATGTTTACATTTTCAAGCAATTATTTTGGCGAAGTTTCCCTTTTAGAAGCAGAAAGGCTTTTCAGTTTATACAATATCTTCAATGCCTGTTTTTATTACAAAACAAATCTATCTTAAAACTGCTTTTTAAATCAAATTCAAAAATGAGGAGAAAGTCACAAGAAAGCGCTTCTTTTTATTTATTCAGGCGATAATGTGTTTTAGTTCCTCATAATATTCATCCATTAAAATGAAAGCTTCCTTTGTTATTGTAAACTACAACAGAAAGAATGAACTTCTTACAACCATCCAAAAAACAAAATCGCTGGTTGTAAACAATGCCTCGCAATACGAAATTATTGTAGTTGATAATGCTTCTGCAGACGGCAGCGGGGCAGCTGTAAAAGAAAGTTTTCCTGATGTTGCATTGATAGAGAATCTGGTAAATACAGGTGCGCCTGCCTGGAACCTGGGGTTTGCAAAAGCAAACGGTGATTATCTTATAATTATTGACGACGACAGCCACGTAGAATCAGGACTGGAAGAAGCAATAAATTATTTAGACGAGCATTCTGATATTGGTATTTTAGCTTTGAATGTTGTAAGCGGGCCTTATACCAGCGATATGTGGGGCTGGAAAGATAAACAGGATGTAGTTGGCTTTATTGGCTGCGGGGCAATTTTAAGAAAAGAAACCTATAACAAAATTGGAGGTTATGCAGAGTGGATGTTTTTGTACGTAAATGAATGGGAACTCGGTTTGAGGTGTATAAATGCAGGGTACAAGGTTCAATATTTTGCAAACAGCAGGGTAATACATCGTGCAAGTAAAATTAACAGAACTAACAAGCGGTTGAGAGTGTTTGTAACCAAGCATGAATTAGGTATTGTTTATAAATACTTTTCAGTTAACAGGACAGCTTATTTATGGAGAGTAGCCATTAATAACCTGAAAATAATCAAGCATGGCGAGTTTAAAAACACTTGGTATAATATTATAGGAATATCCGAGTTCTTGAAAATGCGTAAATCTCTAAATTATACTCCTGTTTCTGCTGCAGCCCAGCAGTTTTTCGTTCAGAATTTTGATACCACTAAGAAATCAGTTTTTGGTTTTATTGGAGAAAAGGCGAAAGGAGTTTTTAACAAAAGTGAAAAAGTAAATTGAAGAAGTTTATATATTACCGGCTCTTTTAGTATTTTTCTCATACACTTTATTTACATTTATCGAGTACTCTCAACATATAGGATGCCTCGCCGAGATTATCTTATCGTAAGGTTTCAACTTACCTCTTTGATGGCCTCAGACCAAAGTGTTTTTTTCCAGATACGCATAGCAAGACTATGTTAATAAATGTATTGGCTGTGCCAGGCGAAACGAAGTGACACTTGTTTATAAGAATAACCATATTCCTGGTTGTCCAAAAACAGCTGGCACTGAACAAATAAAATATTAAGCATTCATAAACATGAGAGCCACATTTGTAATAGTAAATTATAACAGAAAAGACGAACTCCTTTTAACCATTTCAAAAACAAAGGAAATTATTAAAAGTATTTCCGGAGCATTTGAAATTATCATTGTAGACAATGCTTCAACAGATGGAACTGCTGCCGCTGTAAAAGCACAACATCCTGATGTAATACTAATAGAAAATGAAGTAAACATCGGTGCTCCGGCATGGAACGGGGGATTTGCAAAAGCAAAAGGTGACTATTTTATCATTCTCGACGATGACAGTCACTTGGAATCGGGTTTAGAAGAGGCGCTGCAGTATTTAGATCAAAACCAAAACGTAGGCGTTCTTGCATTGAATATAAAAGGCGGGGCACATAATACGTATGATTGGAAAAACATGTCGGAAACAA
>CAXUMK010000004.1:36262-56101 GCA_964251885.1 uncultured Segetibacter sp.
AAACAATTGGTTTTATCGGCTGTGGTTTTGTTTTAAGAAGAGAAGTATATGAGAAGATAGGCGGTTATGCCAACTGGATTTTTTTATACACAAACGAATGGGAATATGGCATCAGGTGTCTCGAGGCGGGCTACAAAATCATTTATTTCGAGAAGTGCCATGTCATTCACCGCACCAGCAGCATTAACAGAACTACAAAAAGATTGATCGTTTTTTCCGTAAGAAACGAAATGGCTATTGTATATAAATATTTTAGTAAGGGGAGCAGAAATTTTTATTTAACCAGAGTATTTTTAAATAATTTAAAAGGCATTTATAAATATGGAATAGTTTCAATTTCGTGGTATTATACCGCCTTTAATGAATTTTTGAAATTAAAACCAACTCTTCAGCATACTCCGGTAAAAAAAGAAGTTCAAAATCTTTATAGTAAAAAATATTGGTCAACAAAGGCATTTCTTCATATTATCTAACCCTGTACTATTTTTACAGATAACTTCTTCCTGACCCTTTTCCCCCTTTTTATTTTTCCCTTTATTTATACAATAATCTCTCCTGCTTTCTTTAACATCATTTAGTAATTGTTTTAAAAAGACCATAAATTGCGGGATATTTGGTTGTTAGAAATTTATATGTTTAGAATGAAGTTTGTATTTGTAGTTGTACTTGTTTTTTTGTCTACCTCATTATTTGCTCAATTTCCATCACTGCCTTCAAATTTAGGAAACGTAAAATCATCTGATGTAACAGAAGAACAACTCAGCCAGATAAATGGGTACATGAAAAAAAATAATTTTTCATCTCAGCAGGCTTACGATCTTTTTATTACGCGGGGAATGAATCCGGCTGAAGCTGCTGCTTTAAAACAAAGATTAGATAATACAATTGGGAAGCAAAACCTTGGAAATAATAACGATGATATAACGAATCAGGGCAATCAAAGAAATACATCGAGGGAAGGAGAAAGGAGGTTATCAGACACTGCAAATCATACAATAGAAGTTTTAAACTCAAAGAAGATTTTTGGTCTCGAAATCTTTAATAACGGCGTTCTTTCATTCGAGCCGAATTTAAGAATAGCTACACCTGTTGGTTATTTGCTTGGTCCTGATGATGAAATTAATATTAACATCTACGGCTACCAGGAGGCAAAATATACACTTACCGTTGGCCCTGATGGTGATATAAATATTCCTTATGTTGGGGTTATGTATGTAGCTGGTTTAACTATAGAACAGGCAACTGCAAAAATAAAAAGTAAGCTTAGCGCTGCGGGTTATGCAAACATTAAAACAGGGCTTACAAAAGTAAGCGTATCAGTTGGCAGGATCAGAAGCATTAAAGTAACAGTTTTGGGGGAGGTGAAAAAACCCGGCACGTATACCCTGCCTTCGCTTGCCACTGCTTTTAACGCCTTGTATCTTTCAGGCGGTCCAAACGAAATAGGCAGCATGCGTGATATTGAAATCATCCGAAACGGTAAAATAATTGATAATCTTGACATTTACGATTTTTTGGTAAAAGGTGACTTAAAAGGTAATATCAATTTGAGCGATCAGGACATAATAAGAATACCACCATACAAGGTGCGGGTATCGCTTGAAGGGGAGGTAAAAAGAACGGGGCTTTTTGAGATTAAGTCAAACGAAACTTTTCAAAATCTTCTTGACTTCGCAGGAGGTTTCTCAGATAGCGCATATACTGCAAGTATTACAGCATATAAAGTAACAGATGCTGAAAGAAGAATTGAAGACATAAGATCAAGCGAATATGTCGTTTATAAACCTGCCCGTTCAGAAGCATTTGTTGTTAAAAAAATCATCGGTCGCTTTGTGAACCGGGTGTCAATAAGCGGAGCGGTTTACCTGCCGGGAGATTATGAACTAATTGAAGGAATGACAGTAAAAGATTTAATTCTTAAAGCACAGGGATTAAGGGAGGATGCATATAACACACGAGGTTTAATCTTACGGAATAAAGAAGACCTTACTCCCGAGTATGTTTCATTTAGCCCTGTTGAAGTAATGCAAAACGGAGCTGATAATATTGTTTTAAAAAGCAATGATAAAGTATCAATTTCTTCTGTATCGGATCTAAAGGAAAAAACTACGGTTACAATAAGTGGTGAAGTAAAGAGTACCGGAACTTATCCTTTCATTGAAAATATGTCTTTAAAAGATCTAATCTTATTATCGGGTGGTTTTACTGATGCCGCAATCCCTCAGAGAATTGAAATTGCCCGGCGCTTTAAAAGCGACACATTTAATATTAGAGATACAAAAGTGTCAGAAGTTTTAGACGTCTCTTCTATAAAAGATTTAGATCTAAAAGGTTCTGACATACAACTACAGCCATTCGATGTTGTAATAGTTCGAAAAAATCCGGCTTATCAGCCGCAGATAAACATAACTGTAGATGGTGAAGTGGTTTTTCCCGGTGCTTATGTTTTAAAAAATAAAAATGAGAGGATAAGTGATGTGATCAAAAGAGCAGGAGGCCTTACTTTACAGGCGTTCGAACAAGGCGGCTATGTAACCAGAAAGAACAATAAATCAGTTATAAACCAGGTTAACTCCCAAAAAATAAACAGAATTCGGGAGACATTAAAGGATACTACATCTACAGTAGAAGAACAGGTAGAAAGAAGCGTCGATCAGATCGCTATTGATCTAAATGCTATTTTGGCTAATCCTGGTTCAAAGAACGATTTGGTTTTAGAGGAAGGAGATGTGATTACGGTACCCAAAGAAAGAATGGATGTAAGAATAAGTGGACAGGTTTTATTTCCTACAAGAGTAGTTTACCAGGATAAAATGGATATGGAAGATTATTTAAGCAGGGCCGGCGGATTAACTGATAACGCCAGGAAAGGTAAAATTTATGTTTTATATCCTAATGGTAATGCTGCTAAAACAAGTCACTTTTTGTTTTTCAGAAGTTATCCTAAGGTGACGCCGGGCTCTGAAATTATTGTTCCTAAAAAGCATGAAATTGAAAGAAGAAGGCTGACAACAGGCGAAATAATTGGAATAACAACGGCTATAACTTCGTTTGCAGGGGTATTGATTAGTTTGCTTATTAATTTAAAATAAGTTACGAGAAATATTAGTTCTATGGTTAAAAGAATGAATAACTTTTTATCTCAATCCGATTAACCTTATATAAACTGAAGGGATTTAAAGTAGTGATTATTGTAGGATTAACGTTAAACAGAATTTTTATGGGATTTAATTTTTTTGTATTTGAATGAACAAAGAGAAAGAGATATTACTATCAGATATAAAATCAATTGTACGAAGTTGGTTCTTGTATTTGATTTATAAGTGGCGGATATTTGCTATAGTAGGGATAATTTTTGCTTCGATGGGGGTTTTATACGCATGGTTAGAGAAACCAGTGTATACTGCTGAGCTAAGTTTTACATCAGAAAATGAGTCGGGAAGCAACTTGAGTGCCTATGCAGGTATAGCAGCCCAGTTTGGATTAGATTTAGGAGGAAGTTCGGGCAGTGCTTTTGCCGGTGAAAATTTGATGCAACTAATGGTTAGCAGGAAATTAATAGAAAAGACGTTACTTACTACTGTCAAAATTAGCGACTCTTCAATTCTCCTAATAAATTACTATTTAAAGAAATCAGGGCTTGGAGATGCTTTAAAAGAAAAATTTAAAGGTGAAAGTTTCATTTTTACTAGTGAAGTCCAAGAGTCAGACAGGAAGCATGATAGTGTAATTCAAAAAATTTGTTCAGATATTGGTCAGTCTTTGGACATCCAAAAAAGAGATAAAAAATCTGATATAATTTCGGTAGCGTTTCGTAATGAAGATGAATTATTTGCAAAATTGTTCGTCGAAGAATTAGTAAATACTGTGATATTGTATTATACTGATTATAAGATTAAGAAAGTCAGACAAAATGTTGCAATTTTGCAACATCAAACTGATTCTGTACGTAATTTAATTAATGGTAACATCGTAGATATTGCAGTTTCGAGCGACTTAAATGTAAACCCAACAAGGCAAATAGTGCGTACGGGCATTCAAAGAAAACAATTAGATGCACAGGTAAACGGAGCTTTATATACAGAGCTTGTAAAAAACCTGGAATTGTCTAAATTGTCATTGCGCAAAGAAACTCCATTAATACAAATTATCGACACACCCATGTTTCCTCTTAAAAAAAAGAAAATGGGGCGGCTGATGGCAGGAATCGAATTTGCTTTTTTAGGCGCCTTTCTAACTTTTTGCTATTATTTCATAAAAAAAATTTTTGAATAAAGAAGATAGCGTTTTTCCTCTATTTTCAACAAATTAAGGAGTGTTGATTTTGTTTAAGTACGCGAAGCTAAAATTCTACGGTTTAATTTATAATCGGGAGTTCCGAAATATTTTTCTTTCGTTCGTTTTTCGAGTCGGTGCTATTCTTTGTAATTTTTTGATTGTTCCTCTTTTAATCAATCAGCTTTCTCCTATCGAATATGGTATTCTTATAACGATAATTTCGATTTCAACATGGTTTACATTTGTTGATTTCGGCCTTGGCAATGGTTTAAAAAATAAAATATCCGAATGCTTAGCTCAGGGTGAGGTTGTTAACGTTCGAAAATATATTACTGCAGGTTATTATTCGCTGCTTAAAGTAGTAGTGGCCTTAAGCTTGGTGCTTATCAGTCTAAATTATTTTATAGATTGGAACAAGGTGATTAAGGGTCCCGAGTCTCTCCATAATTCTGTTAATGTAATTTTTTTTTACGGACTATTATTGTTTTTTGCACGTTTACTGGCCGAGCTAATCAACCCAATTCTCCTTGCTCATCATAAGACTGCTGTTTCTGCCTTAATTGCATTTGTCGCTCAATTTTTTATTTTAGTATTCAGCTACGCTTGTAAAAGAGCTGGAAGTCACTCGTTCCAGAATTACGGGCTTCTTTTTTTCTGGGTACCTTTATTAATATATTCTTTAGCTAACCTTTACTTCTATTCGACTTCCTTAAATCATATTAAACCATCAAAAAAATTTTTCCACGATGGATTTGGAAAAGGGTTGTTTAAGTTAGGAGGAAGATTTTTTGTGATCCAAATTTGCTATCTCATTATTTTTATGACTGACAATCTAATCATTGGCAGAATATTTAATTATCAAGAGGTGAGTAATTATAATATTGCGTATCGTTATTTCAACGTTCCATTATTTATTCTTTCAATAATCTTAGTTCCTTATTGGCCGATATTTGCAGAGAGTTACGCCAAGCTAGATACGATTAGAATTAAAAGGATAATGAGAAGTTTGCTGTTTTTCTGGGGTTTACTCGTAATTGTTTCAATTGTAATGTTGCTTCTTGCGCCCGTTGTATATTCACTTTGGATTGGACCTAAAATAGATGTTTCGTTCTCTTTAAATTTAGGTATGTTCTTTTCAACGGTAATAGCTGCGTGGAACAGTATTTTTGCAACTTTTATTAACGGTACGAGCAAGCTTAAATTGCAAACATATAGTGCGATCGTTACTGGTATAGTTAATATCCCATTATGTATTTTTCTATCAACAAAAACTAATTTAGGACCGGCTGGAGTTATTTTCGGTACCGCTATTTGTTTAGTAATTGGCTCAATTTGGGCCCCTGTTCAATATAACAAACTGATTAATCAAAAAGCTCTGGGTATCTGGAACAAATAGAATGGAAAGCATCTTAATAATATTTAGATTAAATCATTTTCTTTTGATCGGTAGCGCTAGAAAGGATAAAAGGGTGTAGTGTCACAGTACAAGATTATGAATCCACATTGTAGAATTTGCGATACACTAAGCAAGAGTATTTTTGAAACAACTGTTTTAAAAAAATATCAAATAAGATATTTTCAATGTCCAAATTGTAGCTTCATTCAAACCGAAGATCCATTTTGGTTAGAAGAGGCATATGAGTCTGCGATTACTTCCTTAGATATTGGATTATTAAACAGAAATTTTTTTAATCTGCCTATTACCACAGCGCTTTTATATAAATACTTCAATGTAAAGGAGAGATTTTTAGACTATGGCGGTGGTTATGGTATTTTTACAAGGTTAATGCGCGATCGGGGATTTGATTATTTTCGACAAGATATTTATTGTGACAACCTTTTTGCAAAACATTTTGATATTACTGATATAAGTTTTACACCCCAGTTTGAAATGCTAACTGCCTTCGAAGTTTTCGAACATCTTCTTAACCCTTGGGTTGAAATAAAGATAATGTTAGCTTTTAGTGATCACATTTTCTTTTCGACTGAACTTGTTCCTGAAGGTTTGAGCAATAATAGCTGGTGGTATTTTATGCCCGAGACAGGCCAGCACATTTCACTTTATTCCAGGAAAAGTCTGGAATTTATAGCTAATAAAATCGAGGTGAATTTCTATACTAACGGAACTAATCTTCATCTGTTTACAAAAAAAAAATTGAATCCATTTATATTTAAATTATTAACAAGGAGAAAAATTGCCAGTTTGTATAATTTAGTTTTTGCTGCTAAGAAAAGTTATTTAGATTCTGACTACAATTTAATGTTACAAAAACTACAACAGTAAAAAGTATGAAGATTTTATATGATCACCAAACTTTTAGCTTGCAGGAGTATGGCGGGATCTCAAGAATTTATGCTGAATTAATAAAACCATCCCCTGACCCTGAGATTGAAACAGAGTTATCGCTTTTGTTCTCTAATAATGAGTATTTGAAAGAACTTAAGGAAATACCACATAGAAGTTTTTTAAAAAATAGTAATTGGAAGTATAAAATACAAGCTATTTACAACCTTAATAAAATATATAGCATTTCCAAAATTAGTACGGGAAAATACGATCTGTTTCATCCAACTTATTATGATCACTATTTCTTAAAATATGTGAAGCAAAAGCCTTTTGTTGTTACCGTTTTGGATATGATACATGAAAAATTTGTGGATAAGTACAATGATTTTGCTCTTGATAAAAGAGTTCAGGGAAAAAAAATAATACTTCAGGAAGCAAGCCGGATTATTGCAATTTCAGATTCAACAAAAAAGGATATTGTTGAGGTTTTTGATATTGATAAAGAAAAAATAGAAGTTATTTATTTAGGAAGTTCAATAGAGAGGAAAGACTGTGAAATGTATTTGAGGTTAGTTGAAGAAGATTATATATTATTTATTGGAAACCGGGGCGATTATAAAAATTTTAATTTTTTTCTTCAGTCTATTGCTCCTCTTTTGAACATACACAAGCATATAAAATTATTATGTGGAGGAGGCGGTAAGTTTACTGAGCAAGAAACTTTACTAATTAAGAATTTGGGATTGCAACAAAAAGTGAAGCACATAGTAATAAAAAATGACACTACGTTAATTAGCCTTTATTCTAATGCAATCTGCTTTGTTTTTCCAAGTTTGTATGAAGGGTTCGGCATTCCGGTGTTGGAGGCTTTTTCATGTGGCTGTGCTTGTGCTGTAAGCAATAGTAGCTCTTTACCAGAAGTAGGGGGTGATGCTGCGCTTTATTTTAATCCTGAAGATTCTAATTCTATATTAAACGTAGTTTCAAAATTGGTAAATGATGATTTTGTTCGACAGGAAAAAATAGCCAAGGGATATGAAAGGGCTTTGATGTTTTCGTGGAAGAGAACCAGAGAGGAAACCTTTCGATTATATGAAAGATTGTTACGGAAAACAGCAGTAATTACTGGTATTATCAGCCTCACGAGTGTATTTGGCAGTTGTTTTCAATAAGGGCATTTTATATAGTGAATGTAAATGGAAATATTAGTAACGTAATTGTTCTGATTTAAATATTTAAAAATCGGTTTTTGATATCTTCGTTCAAGAAGAAATAATGAATTCGAAAAAGACAAGTGATCCGAATTACGATTATAACAGTTGTATATAATGGAGAAGCAACATTGACGGATACCATTAGAAGTGTTATTAATCTAAAGAGAGAAAATATTCACTTTATTATTATTGACGGAGCTTCAGAAGATGGAACAGTTGATATAATAAGGAAATATTCGTCTTACATTAGTTATTGGAAAAGTCAATCAGACAAAGGCATTTATTATGCCATGAATGAAGGTTGGAAGTTGGCTAAAAAGGATAGCTACGTTTTGTTTTTAGGATCTGGAGATGAAATTCTTTCGTTGCCGAATGATTTGAAAAATGATTACTCAAAAGTTTATTACGGCAATGTTTTTATTGGCGATAGAGTGTTTAAGTCGACACATAATTTTAAATTGAAATTAGGAAGCACCTTGCATCATCAGGCTTTGCTAATTCCTAAAGCTTTATCTGAAGAGCCTCCTTTTGATACCAAATTTAAATTATATGCTGATTTCGATTTTAATCAGCGTTTGCTAAAAAGAAAAGTTGAATTCGTATATTCGGATGAATTTAAATCATACGCATTGCCAGGCGGAGCAAGCAGTAACAGAGTTAACAGTGAAATGTTGAATATAGTACGAAAAAACTTTGGAGTTGTTGCCCAGATAATAGCTTATTTGTATTATAGCATTCAAAAAATTAAAACAACTTTCAAATAGTCTTGCATGTTTAAGATTTGTAGATTATATTATTAGCAATTAATGAATGGTAGGCATTATAACGAAAGAGACTTTCTTATTGTAGTAGTTATCTATGAAACTGAGTTTGAAGACTCCTTCACCCTTCGGAGTTTATCTAAGATAAGTACAAATACTTCCGCTTTTTCAAATATCTTAATCTACGACAATAGTTTAGAAAGTAAATTTTATACAAAATATTCAGAACTTGATGTTTATTACAAGCATGATCCGAAAAATAGCGGTGTTAGTGGGGCTTATAATTACGCTTTAGCACTTGCGGGAGACTTAAAAAAAACCTGGCTTATACTGTTTGACCAGGATACAGATATAAACGATAATTATTTTAAGCAATTAATGATTTCAATAAATGAGCATCCTAAGCAAAAATTCTTTTGCCCAACTGTAATTTCAAATAATAGAATTATTTCCCCTACCTACTATTTAGCAAGTAAATCATTTGTATTTTCGAAGCAAAAAAAAGGCCTTTTAGAAAGCCGTTTTTACACCTTAATAAATAGTGGTTTAGCAATAAAAGTGGAATTGATCAAACAATTGGGAGGATACGACAAAGATTTACCGCTTGACTTCAGTGATCATCTTTTATTTTGGAAGTATAAAAAAACAAACAAACATTTTGTAGTAATTGACAGTATAAATCTTCATAATCTTTCTAGTGATACAGATATTTTTTTTCAGGTAGTTTATAATCGATTTAAGAAATACTATGTTTCAGCTTTTATTTATTCAAAAAAAGTGCGCAGTTTTTTTCCCTTAATTTGGTTAGGTTTTAGAACTATTAAATTGACTCTTAAATATTTTAGATTTGATTTTTTAAAGCTTATTTTTTTTAAAGAATAAGAATAACTTTCATATTGCAATTATTCTTTTCTATACTTAACTAACTATTTATAATTTAAAATTTCTTTTTGGAAGTCAAAACTCTTTATGAAAGCTAAAGTGATTACAAACCCCTATATAGTTTACTCTTTAGCTTTTTTATTAGTTATGACATTATATCCATTACATTGGTCTGAATTATACCCCGATCTATCAATTAGATTAATTATTTTTTTAGTTTGTACTATTTTGGTCAGTTTAATTGCTGGTTTACTACTTCACAAAACAAACTATTTCTCTTATAATAAGGTTAATTACAGTAATAGAAGGTTGTGGTTATTTACAATACTAATTATCTTAAGCTATATAGCCGAGTTTGCCTACATGAGAACTGTACCTGTTTTTACCATTTCAACAGGCGGAGATTATGATTATACAACATTTGGTATTCCTACCTTTCATGTCATAGTTGTTACTTTTAACTCGTTTTGGGCTGTGTTTGTTTTTCATAATATTGTATCAAAAAAAAATAAGGCACTAATACTGCAATATTTCTTATGCCTGCTGCCTTCAATACTGATTTTTAATAGAGGAATGTTCTTAATAATTATTATAAGCAGCTTATTTGTACTACTGATGGCTGCTGGCAAAGTAATAAAATTGATTTTTAAGATTCTGTTTTTTTTACTGGTCATTCTTTTTTTGTTTGGAATTGCAGGAAATGTCAGGATTTCCGGAAATGTTAGCGCTGATGATGTTATTTTAGGTTTAGGTCATTCTACAAAAAAATTCGATAACTCACCTGTTCCAAATCAGTTTTTTTGGGGCTATTTATATACAACATCGTCTTTGGGTAATTTGCAGGAGACAATAAATGACCATCATATTGGTGACTTTACATTTGAAAAAGTAGCATTGTTCATTAACAGCGAGATATTTCCAGATTTTATTTCCAAGCGAAATAAATTTTTGTTTAAGCATATTGAACCGATAGATCAAATATCAGCATCTTTTACAGTGGGTACCGTGTACGCAAGAAGTTATGCTTATTTTGGATGGTTTGGAATGGCAATGATGTACGTTTATATATTTGTTTTCAATTTTTTGATAATAATATTTTTAAATAAAAGGTCCCAATTTTTCATTAGTGGAATTGCAATATTGAATTGCATAATGTTTTTTAATATATTCGACAACATGTTTACATTTTCTGGAACTGTCTTACAACTAACTTATCCTATCATATTTGGTGCTTTACCCCGAATAAAAATTGTAAATAAATTTAAAGGATATCCTGAATTTAGTAATTCCAACATTGGTGGCTTAGATATGTAATATGTAAGTTATGCAAGAGAAGATATCTATAGTAATAGCTACGTATAATGGGGAAGCTTTTTTAAGGCAACAGTTAGAATCAGTTTTTATCCAATTACCTGAGAACAGCGAGATAGTTATATCGGATAACGGTTCCACAGATAATACAATCAATGTCATTAATCAGTACAACCATCCGAGAGTTAAGTTGCTGATTAATAAAGAAAAGAAAGGCGTAATAAATAATTTTGAAAATGCCTTGAAATTTGCTTCTGGAGAAATAATCTTTTTATGTGATCAGGACGATATCTGGAAGCCTGATAAAGTTGCAATATGTTATGCATATTTGAGTAAATATGACATTGTAGTTTCAGATTGTGAGATTATAGATAATAAAAACAATATAATTGTAAATTCTTATTTTTCCAGAAGAAATTCAGGAAAAGGTGTTATAAAAAACTTATGGGCTAACACTTATTTAGGTTGTTGTATAGCCTTTAGGCGAAAAATTTTAGAAGTGGTGCTGCCATTTCCAAAGAACATTACAATGCATGATATTTGGTTTGGCTTTGTCGGAGAAATTTTTTTTAAAACTCATTTCATCGCTCAAATATTAGTTTCTTACAGAATGCATGATGACAACGTTTCTCCAACAACCATTGGTATTTCTCCTTATGGCTTGCTTTCTAAATTTCGTTTTAGATGGAATATAATTAAATATTTTCCCTTATTAATAAGCAGAAGGTGGAAAATTTAAAAATAAGCATTATTACAGTTTGTTATAATAGCGCAAAAACTATAAAGCAAACCATTGAAAGCGTACTTCAGCAAACTTATAAAAACGTAGAATACATTATTATCGATGGGGTTTCTACGGATGGGACCATTGAAATAGTGAATGAATATTTAGATAATATTTCAATTTTCATTTCAGAACCTGATAATGGTATTTATGATGCAATGAATAAAGGAATTAAAGTTGCAGGAGGGCAAGTAGTTGGGATATTAAACTCGGATGATGTTTTTTTTAATAAAGAAGTTTTATCAAAAATTGCACGTGCCTTTAGTGTTTACAACACAGATGTGGTTTATGGTAACATAGTCATGTCTAAAAAAGAAAATGCGAATAATTATGTAAGAAAATGGATTGCTGGGAAAAGAAGTTCTTTTACATGTGGATGGCATCCTCCACATCCTGGCTTATATATAAAAAGGTCGGCTTATAAGGCATATGGATTGTATAATCCGCGGTTTGATGTATCAGCAGATTTTGATCTTATGATGCGTTTTTTTGTGATTTATAAAGTTTCTTCATACTACCTGAATGAATTTATAGTAAATATGAGTCTTGGTGGTGAAAGTACAGGATCTTTTGAAAAGATTTTATTAGGAAATATTAATATAAGGAAATCTTTTAAAGCTAATAATGTAACTTATTTATGGATTTATCCTTGTTTTCGTATTTTTAAAAAAATATTGCAATTCATTAAGTTTTAATTGAAGATCCAACACCCAAGAACTTTATATCTTTCTTTACGTGAAAAAAAAGGTTAATCTGGGAAAACTTCATTTGAATAAAAATGCTTTGATATTATTCTACCTAATATAACTTTTATATTAATCCTTGATCAGGAATAGCTCTTGGAAAAATTAATGCAGTTATGTACCGCAAGCAAATTCAAATTCTAATTTTCATTCTATGTTTAGCATTTTATACACTTAATGCCCAGCGAAAGGAAATATATGTTGCTAAAAATGGGAATGACCTCACCGGTGCAGGAGACTTCGACCACCCATTCAAAACAATTAATAAAGCGAGAGCATTTGCAAGAAATTATAATGCTTCGACAGATGTAGATATTATTGTAAGCGGAGGCATTTATTTTCTTCAACAATCTTTAGTACTTGGTTCTGATGATGCAGGCAGAAACGGCTTTAAAGTGAGGTATCGTACCTATAAAAATCAGAAAGTTGTTTTAAGCGGAGGACGAAAAGTTTCATCCTCATGGGTGCCTGATAAAAATGGTATATGGAAAGTTGATTTAAATTCAATTAATACTGATAACGTTCTATTCAGGCAGTTATGGGTTGATGGCATAAAAGCGCAGAGATCTCATTCAGGAATTGAAATTACAAATGAACCTACAAATGCCACTACACCTGTAACCTTTAATCCTAACTCAGTAAATGGCCATCTTCTTTTAAATGCTACACAAAAAGAAGATATTGAAATTTGGACGTATTGGAAATGGATGGCTAATATAGTTAAAGTAAAAAGTATTTCAGGCAATGCTATTGAATACAGGAAAGAAACTCCATATTTTACGGGCGTTGTAGGCTTTCCTCTTTTGCCCCAGGGAGTTTTTGATGTTCAGAATGCCTATGAATTTATAAACGAACCAGGAGAATGGTACTATAACTATAGAAATAAGACTTTATTCTATTATCCTTTAGCTGGCAAAAACCCTAATACTTCCGAGATTATTTTTCCGGTTTTAGAAAAAATCATAACAGCAACAAACGTTTCCAATGTTGAGTTCAATGGTTTTACATTTTCTTATGCAACCTGGCTTTATCCTAATGATTATGGCTATATTACAGGTCAAGGAAGTATATATGTTCAATATGTACCAGGACAAGGCAATATAAAACATACTATAGCAACCGCCAATATTGAATTTAATGGTTGTTCATCCATAACTATCAAAAACAATATTTTTTCTCATCTGGGTGCAGAAGCTATTTGTTTTCAAAATGCTATTGTTGATGGCATAGATTTACCAAGCTTCAACAACATAGTATCCAATAATAAATTTTTTGATGTTGCCGGAACGGCAATTAGAATTGGTCATGCGTTTGATCATGCAATTACATTTCCTTGTCATGACAATATGATTTCTAACAATGTTATATCAAATGCAGCAAATGAATTTAGAGCACATTGCGGCATATGGTTAGGTTTTGTCAATAAAAATCAGGTTATTAATAATACTATAAGTGACTTACCGTATACTGGTATATCTACCGGGTATCCAAATGGTAATGGTCGACCCATTAAATTAGGTTTAAATACAATAGATAATAATGATATTTCCAATGTAGTAAATAAACTAAGAGATGGGGGAGGCATTTATAATCATGGCGCAAATAATAGTGGCCAATCTTATATTAGAAATAACAGGATTTGCAATATTGCACAACTTCCCCCAAATACTGGAAATGATAAAGGAGGTATATATCTTGACGAAGGAAGCAGCAACTTCCTTGTGGAAAATAATCATGGGGATTTAATGATTGACCAAATTTTTTGCAATCCTAAAGGAATATGTTCAACTAATAATAATATTATTGGAAGCAATGATTGGTCTGCATGTCATTAAAGTACCTGTTAAAAATCCTTTTGCCAATACAGAAAACATGTGTAATATGAAAAATATTTTTGGTGATGTTTTATAGGTGAGATTATTTAAACAATGAAGATAAATGTACCAATTCAATTTGTTAAGATCATATATAAAAAGAACTGTTGAACTTAAATATTATCAAAAACATAGCCCCTACTTTACTATCTTGCCTCCCATTTATTAAACAGGTAGAAAAATGAATATTTGCATCATTGGTGGCTCGGGATTTATCGGAAGTTGTTTAATTGATATTCTTAAATCGGATCACAGTATTTTAAATATTGATAAGACAGAGAGCGTAAAACATAAGGATATTGCTTACAAACAATGCGATATAAGAGATTACAAAAAGCTGCAGAAATCTATTCCGTCTAAAACTGACTTTATTGTTTTACTGGCTGCCGAACATCGCGACGATGTATCTCCTGTTTCTCTCTATTATGACGTGAATGTTGAAGGAACTCATAATGTACTTAAAGTGATGAGCGAAAAACATATTCAAAACATAATTTTTACAAGTTCTGTAGCAGTATATGGTTTAAACAGGCATAAGCCTGATGAATTTTCTCCTGCAAACCCCTTTAACCATTACGGTAAAAGTATACTGGAAGCAGAAAATGTTTTAAGACGATGGTACGAAAATGACCAGAATGGTAAATCTTTAATAATCTTAAGACCCACCGTTATTTTCGGACCCGGAAATCGCGGTAACGTATATAACCTTCTAAAGCAAATCTCTTCAAAAAGGTTTATGATGGTTGGGAAAGGAAATAATAAAAAATCAATGGCTTACGTTGAGAATGTAGCGGGATTTATAGTGCATTGTATTTATGCAAATTATAAAAAGTATCACCTTTTCAATTACATAGATAAACCTGATCTTTCAACAAAAGAACTGGTAGCGAATGCTGAACAGGCTATTGGGCAAAAGATTTTGCCAATAAGAATTCCATATTGGTTTGGATATACAACTGCAAAATTTCTGGATATTGTATTAGGCGTATTTAAAAAGAAGAATCCAATCAGTGCAGTGCGTGTAAAGAAGTTTTGTGCCACTACTCAATTTGATTCGGCTACTATTCAGGCAACAGGTTTCGTGCCCCGTTATACCCTTGAAAAAGGACTTGAAATTACTATTAAAAGTATCATTAAAGAACAAGATAACTCCTCTTTTGCAATCAGAATGCCTGTAATGCAGGCAGAAGCTTAATTTATAAAGTTGAAGCGCCGTCAGCAGGATTAAATAAGTTATTCGTGCTGCTTAACAGGTAAATAAAGCACAAAAAGAATCCTCTTGCAACCTCAACTTCAACCCTCCGCTACAAAACCCCGACTCCTCATTATTCTCAACCGCTTTGTTATAGGTGGCCAGGCCGTAGACACAATACCACTCGCCTGGTATCTTAAAAATGATTTTGATATTCTTATTTTATATGGAGAAAAAGAAAAAGACGAAATAGAACCGGTTTTTCTGCTGGAAAAATATCCAGGTCTTTCTCTAAAAAAAATCAAATACCTGAGAAGAAGCATCAATCCAATTAACGATGTTTTTGCTTTCATAAGCGTTCTGCTTACTATAGTTAAATTCAAAGCCCATATAGTTCATACTCACGGGGCAAAGTCGGGTGTTATCGGTCGGGTTGCTGCGTGGCTTGCCCGGGTTCCTGTCATTATTCATACTTTTCACGGGCATTTTTTTCATTCTTATTTTTCAAAAACAATTTCTGACCTCATTGCTTCAACTGAAAGAATTTTAGGAAAGATCACCACCGCTGCTATCGCCTTAAGTACTACCCAAAAAAATGAATTAACCGAAGTATATAAAATTTTACCTTCTGATAAGATCAAAATTATTCAGCTCGGTTTTGACTTTGATCCTTCTAACAATTCGTCCAGTCTTAGAATGGCTTTTAGAAACAAATATGGCTTACAGTCTAATGATGTGGCAATTGGAATAGTGGGCCGTATTGTAGCAGTAAAAAATCATTCTTTTTTTATCGCCGTCATCAAAGAAATTTTATCTCAATCTTTACCTGGTGCTCCCGCCTTTTTTATAATTGGCGACGGAGATTTGAGAAAACAGGCAGAACAGCAACTTCGGCAAGAAGACATTTCTTTTAATTATACTGCCATTACTCATGATAGCAGGGTTATATTTACTTCGTGGATAACAGAAATGGATGTTGTCATGAATGGATTAGACATCGTAGCACTTACTTCATTAAATGAAGGAACACCTGTGTCAATCATAGAAGCGCAGTTTTTTAAAAAGCCGGTTGTTTCAACAAATGTAGGTGGTGTAAAGGATACAATGACTGATGGACTGACTGGCTTTCTTGCGGAAAAAAATGGCTTTACAGCATTTTCACAAAAGCTTCGTTTACTTATAGAAAATAGAGAATTATGCGAAAAAATGGGTGAAGAAGGTTACCGGTTTGTCTCGCAAAAATTTGCTAAGGAAAAAGAAATAGTAGTTACAAAGCAATTCTATTTTGACCTGCTTGCAAAAAAGGGTTATTCTTTTTGAACATAGTTGTCAAGGGATAAATTGGTGACTCTTTGACTTGTCGAATAAAGAATGAAAAGTATCCCGCCTCAGGCGGGACGACGCAACGGCTGAATCATAGTAGTAACGCGGCCCGGCTCAAAAAAAATTCTACTCATCTTTTTATCCATTTCTCAGTATAAAAAATCCGGCTATTTAATGTAGCTGCAAAATAAATTGAATGAAAATTTTAGTTACCGGAACAGCAGGATTTATCGGTTTTCACCTGGCAGAAAAATTACTGTCACGTGGCGATACTGTTGTTGGATTAGACAGCGTTAACGACTATTATGATGTTAACCTTAAATATAGCCGCCTCGCTGAGCATGGTATTTCACAAAATGAAATCAGCTATAATGTATTGACATCAAGTACCACTAAAAAAGGCTATTCTTTCATTCAACTGCAGTTAGAAGATAAAGAGAACCTGAATAAATTATTTGTCAGCCAGCAGTTTGATGTAGTTGTAAACCTGGCGGCACAGGCAGGTGTTCGTTATAGCTTAACCAACCCGCAGGCGTACATCGACAGTAATATTATTGGTTTTACAAACATCCTCGAAAGCAGCAGGTACAACAATATAAAACATCTGGTATATGCAAGCAGCAGCAGCGTATATGGATTGAATGAAAGCGTTCCTTTTTCCACTTCCGACAATGTTGACCATCCTATTTCATTGTATGCCGCCAGTAAAAAAAGCAATGAGCTGATGGCTCATGTATACAGCCATCTTTTCAAAATACCCACAACTGGTCTGCGCTTTTTTACTGTTTATGGCCCCTGGGGGCGGCCCGATATGGCTTTGTTTATTTTTACAAAAGCTATAGCTGAAGGCAAACCCATACAGGTTTTTAATGATGGAAATATGATGAGAGACTTTACTTATGTAGATGATATTGTCGAAGGCGTTATCCGTGTCATTGATAATCCGCCTGCAGCAAATGCTCAATGGGATGCGAAGCATCCTGAGCCTTCTAATTCGGCTGCTCCGTACCAGATCTATAATATTGGTAACAATGCTCCTGTAAAACTGCTTGACTTTGTACTCGCAATCGAAGAAGAATTAGGCATTACTGCGAAGAAAGAATTTATGCCGATTCAGCCGGGAGACGTTCCTGCTACGTATGCAGATGTAAGCGATCTGATAGCTAAACTCAATTACAAACCAGAGACATCAATAAAGAAAGGTATTGGCGAGTTTGTAAAATGGTACAGGAACTATTATAAAATGTAGCAGAACTATACTGCACAAGAGGTAAAAAGTGAGTTGTTTTTTTGGATACCAGGCTGTATTACTACTATAAAACTTACGTTGCGTCGCACTCTTGTACTTTTTTTTCTTTATTCGGCAAATTCACTCATTTATCCCTTTCAAAGTATAACGATCAGGAACCGGCATATGCCCGAAGAATAGAGAATGTCTATATTCGAAGTATAACGTAAAAAGATGCTATTTATCAACAGAATGTGGTTAGAACGCCGGGATCGTTTAACAAAATTTATTTCCTGATAAACATTTTGCAATTTTCATTGTTTCAAATGGCATGAATGCTTTTACCATAAAAGATATTGAAAACCTGTCAGGCATAAAAGCCCATACCATCCGCATTTGGGAGCAGCGATACAATTTTTTGAAGCCCCAGCGAACCGATACAAACATTCGCTACTACAGCAATGAGGAGCTGAAAACAATCCTAAATATTGCACTTCTTAATAAATATGGTTTTAAGATTTCGCATATAAACAAAATGGATTTTGGTGAAATAAATCAAAAGCTTGTCACTCTATCTCATCAGCAGGCGCAGCAGGAGCGCATTGTAAACCAACTGATAAGTAACATGATAGACCTTGACCTCGATTTGTTTGAAGAACTTTTAAATCAGCAGATAGAAGCCAAGGGGATTGATAAGGTAATAAACGAAGTAGTGTTTCCCTTCCTGGAGAAAATCGGGATACTTTGGGTAACTAATAACGTCAATCCTGCACAGGAACATTTAGTTACAAATATTATAAGACAGAAACTGATTGTAGGCATCGACACAACAGTAAGCCAGGTTAAATCAGAAAAAACGGCTCTTTTGTTTTTACCCGAAGGCGAATTTCACGAATTGGGTTTGCTGTATGTGTATTACCTGCTTAAAAACAGGGGTTTGAAAGTGCTGTATCTCGGCGCTCACGTTCCTTTGGCCGATCTTGAATTTATTGTAAAAGCAAAGAAACCCGACTACATTTATACGCATTTAACGGCTCTTGGCTTTAGTTTCAATATTGAGCGGTTTTTAAACAACGTTCACTCAAGAATTAAGGATATTCCGGTATTGGTATCCGGTCCTGTTACACTTACTTATAAAAAAAGTACTCCTCCTAATTTTCATTTTAAAAAATCTCTTCTCGAAGTCAAAGAGTATATTTCCTAATTCCCGTTCTAAAATATTTTTGACATTTTAAATCTATTTAGCTTTTTGTCCGTAAATTTAGTAGTATTCAAATTTTATATGCTTGTTATGCCACATCGTGTGGCATAATTTGTTTATGAATGTTAGTAAAAAAATTAAACAAAAAAACATGTACTTACATTTTTTTGTTTAATTTTACAATTGAAAGTTTAAACATACTTTGAATGTCAACTATAGAATTCAATCAAATGCTGCTGGCAAATGCCGAATTTTTAAGACCTTTTGCTATTACGCTAACCCGTGACAATGAAACGGCAAAAGATTTATTCCAGGAGACTCTTTTCAGGGCACTCGCCAACAAAGAGAAATATAATGTCGGAACAAACATAAAAGCATGGTTATATACGATCATGCGAAATGTTTTTATAAACAATTACCGCAGAAAGGCAAGGCAAAATACCGTGCTTGACAGTACTCCCAATGAATTTTTATTAGACTACAATCAGACAACTGCAAGTAATAATGCCGAGGCGACTTTACAATTAAAAGAAATTCAAACTTCAATTCATCATCTCCCCGATATTTTTAAAAAGCCCTTTCTATTGTATTTTGATGGTTTTAAATACCATGAAATAGCAGGCATGTTAAGAGAGCCTTTAGGAACAATTAAGAGCCGTATACATTTTGCCCGGAAACTTTTAAAAGCCCAAATTCAGCGATATTGATTTTGTAAGGTACATGCATGCACGAAAAGCAGTAATTATTGGAAGTGGTTTTTC